>NZ_JASJVF010000317.1:0-3161 GCF_035019805.1 Cryobacterium sp. 10I1 | reverse complement strand
CGTACCTTGTCGAGTTCCCGGCGGAGCTGCTCCGGGTCGGCCTTGGTGAACGGGGTGCGCTGCACGAGCGCCGCGCCCATCAGCTGGCCGGTGCCGACCCAGCCGTACGCCTCGGCGGTGTCGCTGAACTTGACGCTCGCGGAGACGATCCCGAACAGCACAGCGAAGGCCGGCGCGATGCCGATGCCCGCAAGGAGCAGGGTTGCGGCGAGCCACCAGAAGCTGAGGCCGAGAGTCGCGAGGGAGAGGCCGATCGTGACGATCAGCATCCGCCCGGCGAGGGCCCACGGGCCGATCGGCGCGTGACCGAGCGCGAGGCCGCCGACGAGCGAGCCGATCGCGAAGATGCCGAGCACCCAGCCGGAGTCCGAGCTGCCGTGACCGAATGCCGCGACGACGCCGGCCTCGACGGCCGAGCAGGCCGCGACGAGCATGAAGCCGACAACGGTGCTGAGGAGCACGGCAGGGCGCTTGAGCACGGCGCCGAGCTTGCGGCGGCTGCGCGGGATCCGTACCCGGCCGACCTCGGGCAGCACGACGAACCAGATGCCGCCGCCGACCAGGAATGCAGCGGCGAGGAGGATACCCGCGACCGAGCTGATCTGGATCGCGACGAATGTGGCGATGACCGGTCCGAGCACCCAGATGATCTCCTGGGCGGATGCGTCGAGCGAGAACAGCGGGGTGAGCTGACGGGAGTTGACGATCTTCGGGTAGATCGTGCGCACGGCCGGCTGGATCGGCGGTGTCGTCAGCCCCGCGACGAGGCCGATCACCATCAGGCCCCAGATCGGCAGGATCAACAACGCCATCACGACGATGGCGCTCGCGCAGATCGCGATCGTGGCGATGATGACCGGGCGCATGCCCCAGCGGCCCATCAGGCGGCTCGTGAGCGGGCCGGCGATGGCCTGGCCGATGCTCATCGCACCGAGTACGAGGCCGGCGGACCCGTAGGAGTCGTAGACGTGCTCGATGTGGATCAGGAACGCGAGCGAGAGCATCCCGAACGGAAAGCGGGCGGTCAGCTGCGCGGCGATAAGACGGGCAACCCCGGGCGTCTTCAGTAGGGTCCAGTAGCTGCTCACTCGTTCGAGTCTACGGGCGAGGCCCGGTACGGGTCGAGTCGGGCCCCCGGCACGCAATCCGTCGCCGCCCCGCGCCGAATTGCGTCGCGTGCGCGCCCGTTTTCGCAACGAACGTGTACCGAACGCAATTCCGTGCCGAGGATCGTGTCGACGGCCGTGCCTGGGGCCGTATCGAAGGGGCGGGGCACGGGCGGATGCGGGTCCCCGCGCCGCGCACACCCGGTACCGTGGTTTCGTGAACACTTTGATCTCCGCCGAGGATCTGGCCCGCCTGCTCGAGACGCGTGACGACATCCGTGTGCTCGACGTCCGGTGGGCGCTCCTCGGGCCGAGCGGACGCGACGAATACGCAGCCGGACACCTTCCGGGCGCGGTCTACGTCGACCTCGAGACCGAGCTCGCCCGTCCGGGGGCGCCTGAAGACGGGCGGCACCCGCTGCCCGCGATCGACGACCTGCAGGCGGCGGCGCGGCGCTGGGGAATCCACGACGACGACACCGTCGTGGTCTACGACGACCTGAGCCTGATGTCGGCGGCGCGGGCGTGGTGGCTGTTGCGGCACGCCGGTCACCGGAACGTGCTCCTGCTCGACGGTGCGCTCGCCGCCTGGCGCAGGGCGGGGCTGCCGCTCGTCACCGGGGAGCAGCCCGACCCGCCGATCGGCACCGCACACCTCAGCTACGGCTCGCTCGCCACGATCGACGCCGACACCGCCGCCGCCATCGCGCACACCGGCATCCTCCTCGACGCGCGCGCCGGCGCCCGGTACCGGGGCGAGACGGAGCCGGTCGACCCGCGCGCCGGCCATATCCCGGGCGCGGTGAGCGCCCCGACGACGGACACCCTCGCCGACGACGGCCGCTTCCTGCCCGCCGACCAGCTGCGTACACACTTCGAGTCCCTCGGCGTGAAACCGATGCGCCCGATCGGGGTCTACTGCGGATCGGGGGTCACGGCCGCCCACGAGATCGCCGCGCTCACGATCGCCGGGTTCGTCCCCTACCTCTACCCCGGATCCTGGTCGCAGTGGTCCAACCTCCCGGACCGCCCCGTGGAAACCGGGGACGGCGGGCGCGGCGGGTTCGGCGGTTTCACCGGGGCCAGCGTCCGGCTGTAGGTGGCGAGGCCGGCTCGCGGCGGCCCGGTGCGCTCACACCGAATTCACACGGCACGCAGAGCCCGGGGATGCAATACTTAGGTAATGCTTACCTTACCCAGCACCGAGGTGACCGGCGAGGACCTGCTCCCTGATGCACGCCCCGGCTACCGGCCGTACCGGGCGACGGTCGCTGGCATCCGGCGCCTGAGCCCGCATTTTGTGCGGGTGACCTTCACCGGTCCGGAATTCGAGCACTTCGGCACGGCGGGACTCGACCAGCGGATCAAGCTCGTCCTGCCGATCCCCGGCGTCGGCCTCGCCGATTTCGGAGTGGACGAGCAGCGCGACCCTGCGTCGACCGGCACCGGCTGGTACGACCGCTGGCGGGCCCTTCCCGAAGCTGAGCGAAACCCGTTCCGCAGTTACACCGTCCGCAGGGTGCGCCCGCACCTCCGCGAACTCGACGTCGACTTCGTCTCCCACGACGCAGCGGATGCCGCCGGATCCGGCCCCGGCCCCGCATCCCGCTGGCTCGCCGCGGCCCAGGTCGGCGAGCACGTCGTCATCGTCGGGCCGGACTCGCGCAGCCGCGACGCCGGCCTCGGCCTCGACTGGCGCCCCGGCGACGCGACCTACCTGCTCCTCGCGGGCGACGAGACCGCGGTCCCCGCGATCTGCGGCATCCTCGATACCCTGCAGCCCGGGCGCACGGCGCACGCCTTCCTCGAGGTGCCGGATGCCGCGGACCAGCTCGACGTGCGGGTCCCGGACGGCTGCTCCGTCACCTGGCTTCCGCGCGGCGGCGCCCCGCACGGCGAACGCCTCGACGCCGCCGTGCGCACCTGGGTCGCCGGCCACCAGGGACCCGAGGTCCCGACCGGCGTCGGCGTCAACGTGGCCGAGCTCGAGATCGACATCGACCGCGAAACCCTGTGGGACACCCCGGACACACCCCCGGGCGCAGGCTTCTACGC
>NZ_JASJVF010000316.1:0-3164 GCF_035019805.1 Cryobacterium sp. 10I1 | reverse complement strand
TCAGGAACGGCTGGATGACGATGATCCCGTCGCCGAGGCTGCCCGGATCGATCGTCGTGAGCACGAGGTCGGCCTCGGCTGGGCGCTTCTGAACGGGCTGGGCGTCGCCGACGGCCTCACCCTCGTGGTGCGGCACGCCGCCACCCTGCTCGCCGGGGCGGTCTTCGCCGTCGGGCTCACCCGTTCGACCCGTACCCTCGCCGTGCTCAACCGGGAGCGCGCGGTCTCCATCGCGACGACCGCGAGCGCCGAAGCGGGTGTCACCGAACGGGAATCGGAACTCGCCCGAGTGAACGCGCTCGCCCGGCCTGCCCTCGAGCGCCTGGCCGGCGGGGAAGACCTCGATCCGCCGCTCCGCGCCGAGTGCCTCATCGTCGAGGCCACCCTGCGCGACGCCATCCGGGCCAGGACGCTCTTCGTCGAACCCGTGATCACCGCCGCCCGCGCCGCACGGCTCCGCGGCGTCGACGTCACCCTGCTCGACGACTCCGGCGGACGGCCCCCCGAGGTGCTCGCCGCGGTCGCGGGCATCGTCGCCGGCCAGCTCGATCTGCTCGACGCCGGTCGCCTCACCGCGCGGCTCCTACCGCCCGGCCGTGACGACGTCGCTTCCCTCGTCGTCGAGTCCACGGGCACCCGGATGCTGACGGTTTCGCCGGTCGGAAAGCTCCGCACCCCCTGATCGTGGGTCTGTCCCGGACTCGAATGCGGGGTTAGCGTTGGGCGTTACCAACTTTCCCGGGCGTGGATAGATTTGCTGCGTGCGCTCGCGGTTCTCTGCAGCTTCAGCCGGCGGGGGAGGATCACGTGGCTTCACTGACCGAGATTCTCATCCTGCACGGGCTGCTGCCGATCGAGAAGCTCGACACCCTCATGGCCGGTGACCCGGCCGACGAAAGCGCCGTGCGTGCACTCGTCGACTCCGGGGTGATCACCGAGGCGCAGTTCGCCCGTGCCCGCGCCGAGCAGGCCGGCCTCGCCTTCGTCGAACTGATCGACTTCCCCGTCGACCGGCTCGCCGTCGCCCTCGTCACCCCGGCAATGAGCCGCAGGCACCAGGTGCTGCCGATCGCGATCGAGGGCGGCCGCCTCGTGCTCGCCATGGTCGACCCCGGCAACGTGTTCGCGATCGACGACGTGCGCGAGTCCGCACGGATGCGGGTCATCCCCGTCGTCGCAGAGAAGAACGACCTGCTCGCCGCGATCGCCCGCTACCACCGCGCCGACGACGAGCTCAGCAACCTCACCACCACCATGGAGGACGAGCAGGCCACCGTCGAGGCCGCATCGGCCTTCGGCGTCTCCGACTCGCTCGACGACGACGCCCCGATCGTGCGCTTCGTCAACCTCCTCGTCAGCCAGGCTATCCAGGACAAGGCCTCGGACATCCACATCGAGCCCGCCGAGCACAACCTGCGGGTGCGGTACCGCATCGACGGGGTGCTGCACGAGATGCAGCGGGCGCCCAAGAGCATCCAGAACGGCGTCATCTCGCGCCTCAAGATCATGAGCGACATCGACATCGCCGAGCGTCGGAAGCCCCAGGACGGCCGGATGTCGGTCAGCCACGCCGGCCGCCAGATCGACCTCCGCGTGGCGACCCTGCCCACGGTCTGGGGCGAGAAGATCGTCATGCGAATCCTCGACAACTCCTCGACGACGATGGACCTGCACGACCTCAACCTGCTCGAGCACAACTACGAGGCGTACAGGAAGTCGTACACGAAGCCCTACGGGATGATCCTCGTCACGGGCCCGACCGGGTCCGGCAAGTCGACCACCCTGTACACCACGCTCAACTCGGTCGCCCGCCCGGAGATCAACGTGATCACGGTCGAGGACCCCGTCGAGTACCGGATGAAGGACATCAACCAGGTACAGGTGAACCCCAAGGCGGGGCTCACCTTCGCGAGCGCGCTGCGGTCCATCCTCCGCAGCGACCCCGACGTCGTGCTCCTCGGCGAGATCCGCGACCACGAGACCGCGCAGATCGCCATCGAGGCGTCGCTCACCGGCCACCTCGTGCTCTCGACCCTGCACACCAACGACGCCCCGAGCGCGATCACGCGCCTGACCGAGATGGGTATCGAGCCCTTCCTCGTCGGCTCCGCCCTCGACTGCGTTGTCGCCCAGCGCCTCGCCCGCCGCCTCTGCGACCGCTGTAAGGCCCCCGCAGAGGTCACCGTCGAGCGCCTGAACCAGCTGCGCTTCGGGTTCGACCCGACCCAGCCGCTGCCGGTGCTCTACCAGCCCATCGGCTGCCAGAACTGCTCGAAGACCGGGTACCGAGGCCGGCTCGCCGTGCACGAGGTCATGACGGTCTCCGAGAACATCGAACGGCTCGCCGTCGACCGCGCCTCGAGCGCGGACATCGGCCGGGCCGCCCGGTCGGAGGGAATGATTTCCCTCCGTGATGACGGCTGGGAGAAGGTCCGCATGGGCCTGACCTCGATCGAAGAGATTCTGCGAGTTGTTGCATAGCGCTCGTCGCATGCCGAAAGGAAAGAACGCATGGACAAGCCCATCTATGAAATTCCGGCCGTAGAGCCGGGAGAGAACGTCTCCTGGTGGGACCAGATCGCGGCCGGCCCCGCCGAGAGCGCTGCCCTCGAGAAGGCGGATGCCGAGCGCACCGCCGCCGAGCAGGTCGCGGCCGAGCGCACCGCACGCCTCCAGGCCGCGGTCGACAGCGCGGCGGCCGAACGTCGCGGCGCCGGAATCGACGAAACCGGCGGCCACGGCTTCGAACGCCGCAGCGTCCGTCGCGCCGAAACCGATTTCGCCCCGGCGCCCCTCCAGGGATTCGCGGCCCCGGCGGCATCCGCTGACGAGGACCTCGACGACATCGATGTGAACCAGGCCGAACCGCCCCGTTCCGCGATCGACTACACGCTTCCGCTCCCGGTAGCGGCCCCGTACACGCTCCCGCAGCCGGTGGCCGCACCGCACACTCCCCTGGGCACGCAGCCGATGGAGCCGCCCACCGGGACACCTTTCGTCGTTCCCTTCGTTGTGCCCACTGCCGCCGCCGAGCAGGAACGGGTCGCCGACCCGGGGATGACCCCGCCGCAGGCGTACGTCTCGCAGAGCGCACGCCCGGCCGGTCGCCGCGCCGCGATCCAGGCCGAGCCGGAGACCCACACCGAAGGTGCCCGCCCGCATTC
>NZ_JASJVF010000315.1:0-3168 GCF_035019805.1 Cryobacterium sp. 10I1 | reverse complement strand
GTAGATGACGGGGCTGCCGGCCACGACGGGCACGGCGGCCACGACACTCGCCGGCACCGGGCGCGAGGCCGCGAGTGGGGCGGATGCCGCGGTGGCGACCCCGGGGGACGCCTGGCTCGAGAGCGGGACGAAGAGGCCGAAGCACAGGCTGGCGGCGGCGGCCGAGCCGGCCAGCCAGATCAGCGGGCGGTGGCCGGACGGCGCCTTCTCGAGGCGGTGCCGGGAACGGACGACGCCGAGGGAGTCGGAGGAGCGGGCGGCGGTCGCCAGGGAGCCTGTCGACAGTGAGTCCGAGGACGGCGAATCGGTCGGCCGTGGAGGGCTGATGGGGCGGAGGGGCAGTGGATCTTCCCGGCGATGGCGGGAGCGGGCGGGACCTTCAGGACGTGTATGGGGGCGCACGAAATCGTTTCTGGACGGCGGACGGGGACCCGACATGCGAACACGCGCACATGCCAGAACCCTGTGCGGAACCTCCGAAACCCATGCGTGAGCCGGACCTAGTGATAGGTCGGGGCCGCCGGGAGACCGAAGAATTCCTCGAGAGTGGTCACGCCATCCGTGTGCATTTCGGTCGCGAGGTCGACGCCGATGTAGCGGAAATGCCACGGTTCATACGCGTAGCCGGTCACGGCGACCTTGTCCTCCGGATAACGGAGCAGGAAACCGTATTTCCAGGCGTTGTGCGCGAGCCAGGTGCCCTGGGGAGTCGCCCCGAAGCAGGCGTCGAGGGAGCAACTCGCCGGCAGGGCGCTGATGTCGATCGCGAGGCCGGTCTGGTGTTCGCTCGTGCCCGGCCGGGCGGTGCTCGTGTCCGCGACGGCCTGCCCGTGGGCCGAGACGTCGTCGTTGTACACCGCGACCTGGGTGGGATAACTGCGGTAGGAACTCTGCGACTGCAGCTGCAGCCCGGTCTCGGCCGTGAAGGCGGCGAAAAGGGCCACGACGGCGTCGGATGCCTCCCGGCGGAGCTGCGGTTCCCAGACGTGCGGCACGGGCACGGTCACGAGGTCCGGCGGGGTGTAATCGGCCGGCTGCAGGGGGCGGTCCTTGTCGACGACGACCCAGATGCTGGTCGGGTCATCGTGCGAACGCGCCGCCTTGTCGAAGCGCGGGACCAACGCTATCGGCGTCGGTGATGCGGTCGGGGCCGGGCGCGCGGCATCCGTGGGTGTCGGCCGGTCGCCGGGCGGGTGCGTCGCGGGAGACCCGGGGTCTGGCGTCGCGGCGGGCAGCGCCGTTGCGACGGATGCCGGGGCGTGAGTCGCGAAAAAACCGAGCGCGACGGCCCCGCCGGCCACGAGAACGGCAGCGAGGGAGATAGCCGTGATCCGTCGCCAACCCATCCTGTGTGAACCCCCCGTTTGACCTTCTGTACGCACGCTCATGAGCCTAGTCCCGGGACTCGCCCCACGAGCGTGCCGAAACACCCCCCAACGGCCGGGAACGGGGTCCGGGAATCTGTTGATGATTCCCTGCCCGTCGTGTAACTTTGCAGACGATGCAAACTCCTCCCGCTTCCGCCTCCTCGCCCGCCTCCGCTCCCCTGATGTCGCACCGGCAGATCCTGTTCGTCATCTTCGGCCTGATGGCCGGGATGTTCCTGTCGGCTCTCGACCAGACCATCGTCGGGACGTCGATGCGCACCATCGCCGACGACCTCGACGGAATGTCACTGCAGGCCTGGGTGACGACCGCGTACCTGATCGTCTCGTGCATCAGCACGCCGATCTACGGCAAACTCAGTGACATCTTCGGGCGCCGGCCGCTGTTCCTGATCGCGATCACCGTGTTCCTGATCGGGTCCCTCCTGGCCGGGATGTCGCACTCGATGTATGAGCTTGCGGTATTCAGGGCGATCCAGGGCCTCGGCGCCGGCGGCCTGATGGCCCTTCCGCTCACGATCATGGGCGACATGCTCGCGCCGCGGGAGCGCGCCAAGTACCAGGGCTACTTCCTCGCCGTCTTCGGCATTTCGAGCGTCATCGGCCCGCTCATCGGCGGTGTCCTCTCCGGCGCGACGACGATCCTCGGCATCACCGGCTGGCGGTGGGTGTTCCTGATCAACATCCCGATCGGCATCGTCGCGCTCATCATCGTGATCCGCTTCCTGCACATCCCGCACTTCAAGCGTCCCGTACGGATCGACTGGTGGGGTGCCGTTACGGTCATCGTCGCCGCAGTGCCGCTGCTGCTCGTCGCCGAACAGGGCCGCACCTGGGGCTGGTGGTCGTTCACCTCGGTCGCCTGCTACGTGACCGGCATGCTCGGCATCGTGCTGTTCATCGTGGCCGAGCGACTGATGGGCGATGACGCGCTCATCCCGCTCAAGCTCTTCCGGTCGGCGACGTTCTCGATGGCGACCGTGCTCGGCGTCTTCGTCGGTTTCGGAATGTTCGGCGCGATGATGACCGTCCCGCTCTACCTGCAGCTCGTGAACGGCGCCACCCCGACCGAGAGCGGCTTCATGATGCTCCCGATGATCCTCGGCCTGATGATCTCCTCGATCGTGAGCGGCCAGATCATCGCCCGCACCGGCAAGTACCGCGTCTTCCCCACGGTCGGCACCGCGTTCATGGCCGGCGGGTTCTTGCTCTTCACCTTCGCGACCGCGGACAAGCCGGTCTGGTTCATGATGACGGGCATGCTCCTCGTGGGTCTCGGTCTCGGCCAGCTCATGCAGACGCTGACCATCGCGAGCCAGAACTCGGTGGGACCGCGGGACATCGGCGTCGCGACATCCGCTTCGACGTTCTTCCGTCAGATCGGTGGCACGCTCGGCACCGCCGTGCTGTTCTCGGTGCTCTTCACCCGCATCCCGGACACCCTCGGCGCGGCATTCGGCAATCCGACGATCGTCGCCGGCGTCAAGGCGGCCGCCTCCGATCCGGCCGTGCTCGCCGACCCAGCCAACGCCGGCATCCTGGCCCTGTTACAGAAACCGGCCGGGCTCGGGACGGCCCTCGACGGGGACACCTCGTTCCTGAACGCGGCGGACCCTCGGCTCTCGCAGCCTTTCCTCGTCGGCTTCAACGACGCCACGGTCACGGTGTTCTGGGTGAGCCTCGTCGTCGTGCTGATCGCCTTCGTACTGAGCCTCTTCCTCAAGGTCGATCCGCTCCGCAAGACGAGCGCCATGCAGGAAGCGGCCGACGAGCACGCCGCGAC
>NZ_JASJVF010000314.1:0-3175 GCF_035019805.1 Cryobacterium sp. 10I1 | reverse complement strand
ATCCTCCTGCTGTCGTCCTGCTGCGCTCCGGCTCCACCCTGAGCGAGGCGACCGCGTTCCTCTGCGAGCGCTGGCAGCCCGGAGCCCGCCTCCTGCCGATGAGCGACCAGCCCGTCGAGACCCATGCGCGCCTCGCAGCGGATGCCGACGAGCACCGCGCCGGGGACCTGATCCATTTCGAAGAATGGTGGGTCCGGTATCGGGCGAGCGTGCCGGTCAGCCAGTTCGTGCAGCGCGGGCTCGACACGGCGGAGGCCGCGCCCGGCGTGCTCGAGGCGATCCTGGAGGCGGACCTCGTGATCCTGCCGCCGTCGAACCCCGTGGTCTCGATCGGCACGATCCTTGCGATCCCGGGCATCCGTGACGCCCTGCGATCCACGCCCGCCCGCGTCGTCGGCGTCTCGCCGATCATCGCGGGAGCCGCCGTCCGCGGCATGGCCGACGCGTGCCTCCAGACCATCGGCGTCGCCACGACCGCTGCGGCCGTCGGCCTGCACTACGGCGCCCGGTCCACCGGCGGCATCCTCGACGGCTGGCTCGTCGACGAAACGGATGCCGCGGCGCTGCCCGCTCTCGCGGCCGCCGGGATCCGCTCACTCGCGGTGCCGCTCTGGATGCACGACCTGGACACGACGGCGGAAATTGCGGCAACATTGTTCCGGATCGCGTCGCCTGCGCGGGGGATACACTAAGTCAGGCTAATTATTCTTCAAGCTAACTAATTTGCCCCCGGTTCAGCGCTCGATTCCGGTCGGCCTACCGGAAGGACCCTACTGTCATGCCCGCACATCTCGACTCCGCGTTGCACGGCGGCTCGATCACCGCCGTCGTCGGAGCTGTCCCCGGCATGCCGGCATACGTCGCCGCGCTCATCGTCGGCGCCATCATCGTCGCGGCCGCCGTCGCGATCGTTCTGATCGTCGTGCGGCACTGCGCAGCGCGCCGCAGCGCAGCCAGCGCCTCCACTGGGTCCGGCTCGACCGACACGGCCAGCGCGTCCGGCGCGGCCTCGGATGCCACGGGCACCCCGGGCCACCCGGCCGGCGCGGCCCCGACCACCATCGGGAACGCCCCGGGCAGCACCCAGACGACCGCACCCGGCTCCGATGCCGTCCACGCTCCCGCTTCGGCCGGAACGCCGGGCACATCCGCTCTCGCCTCGGCCGCCGTATCCGCCCCGGCGCCGTCCCTGGTGCACCCGAGACATGAGCCCGTCGTCATCAGCACGCCGCACCCCAAGCGAAAACTCGCCACGATGACGATGCCGCTCACCACGGCGATCCCGATCGTGCCGACCACCTCAACCGGCTCGGTGTCGACCGGCAAGAAGACCGTGCTCGACTACATCGACGAGCGCACCATCGTGCTCGACGTCGAGGAGACCGACCGGGACCGGATGATCCGCACCCTCGCCGGCATGATGAGCACGACCGGGCGGATCACCGACGTGGGGCTCGTCGCCCAGGCCGCGTTCCGCCGCGAGACCCACGGCACCACGAGCATGGGCAACGGCATCGCGATCGCGCACGCCAAGTGCGACTCCGTCGTCGCCCCGGTGCTCGCTTTCGCGCGCAGCAAGCACGGCATCGACTGGAACTCAGCGGACGGCGAGAAGGCGACGCTGATCTTCATGATCGCCGTGCCCAAGGCCTCGGCAGGAACCGAACACCTCCGGGTGCTGTCCCAGCTCTCGCGCTGCCTCGCGAAGCCGGCGTTCCGCGCCGCGATCCAGTCCGCGCAGACCCCGGCCGCCGTGCTCGAGGCCCTCGCGATCAGCGCCAACCTCAAGAAGCCCGAGCAACCCCAGCCCTAGCCCGATCCGGCCGTCATCCCAGCTCCAGCTCCAGCTCCAGCGATCGTCAGTCTTCCGAATTCAGGAGTTGCGGCCGCCAGACTGCAGCACTTCCCGGAGCAGTGCGGCGGGGGCGGGCACCGCGGGCGCAACTCCTGAATTCGGCACGCCCACTGTCGAAGGTGACGCTCGGTCGTGTCTGCACGCGCGGCTCAGGCGCGGGCGCGGATGCGGGGGGCCAGGTCGCGCTCGAAGGCCGTCAGGAACCGCTCCTGGTCGTGGCCGGGCGCGTGGAAGACCAGGTGGTTGAAGCCGGCATCGATGTACTCGCCAATCGCCGCGACCGTCTCGTCGGGGTCAGAGCCCACGATCCAGCGCTTGGCGACCTGCTCGATCGGCAGGGCATCCGCGGCCGCCTCCATCTCCGACGGGTCGGTGATGTCGTGCTTCTGCTCGGGCGTGAGCGACAACGGGGCCCAGAACCGGGTGTTCTCGAGCGCGAGCGCCGGGTCGGTGTCGTAGGAGAGCTTGATCTCGATCATCCGGTCGATCGTGGCCGCATCCCGCCCGGCCTTCTCCGCGCCGGCCGCGACAGCCGGTAACAGCTTCTCGGTGTAGAGCTCCATGCCCTTGCCCGAGGTGCAGATGAAGCCGTCCCCCGACCGGCCCGCATAGCCCGCCACGAGGGGTCCGCCCGCGGCGATGTACACCGGGATGCCTCCCTCGGGTCGGTCATAGATGCTCGCGTCATGGGTGCTGTAGTACTCGCCCTCGAAGCTCACCTTGTCCTCCGACCAGAGCGCGCGCATCAGCGCGATCGACTCGCGCAGCCGGGCGTAGCGTTCCTTGAACTCGGGCCAGTCCTGGGCGCCTGCGCCGCGGAACCCGGTCGCGATCTCGTTGAGGGCCTCTCCCGTCCCGACACCGAGCATGATCCTGCCCGGGTAGAGGCAGCCGAGCGTCGCGAAGGCCTGGGCGATCACGGCGGGGTTGTACCGGAACGTCGGCGTCATCACCGAGGTGCCGATCTGCACCCGTGTCGTGCGCTCCCCGACGGCCGCCATCCAGGCCAGAGAGAACGGGGCGTGGCCGCCGGTGTGCCGCCAGGGCTGGAAGTGGTCACTCACCGCGACCGATTCGAAACCGTGCCGCTCGGCGGCGACGGCGATCTCGACCAGCTCACGCGGGGCGAACTGCTCGGCGGAGGCCTTGTATCCGAGTTTCAGAGGAAGCATGATGCTCATTTCTCGAGGGGGCGATCGGGGGACGGAACCAGGGCTGCGGGCGGTGGGACGGGCGACTTCTGCTGGGCCGAGTCCTGCGGGGCGGCGGATGCTGCGGTGAGCAGGGCGGACGTGTACGGTCCGGCACCCAGTCGTTCGA
>NZ_JASJVF010000313.1:0-3205 GCF_035019805.1 Cryobacterium sp. 10I1 | reverse complement strand
GTCTAAGCGGTGCCCCTGCCGGTGTCAGGGGCACCGCTTAGACTTGGAGGCGAGATGATGACGCCCTTCGACCCGGACAACACCCCCGCACGCACTTCTTCGGCAACGCCGATAATCCTGGACGGCTATGGCGACGGCTACGGCCCCGGCCGCCCCGATGGCGAGCCCGGCCAGCGGCAGAGTCCCCTGCTCGACGGGCTCAACCCGCAGCAGCTCGAAGCCGTCGAGTACCGCGGGCCGTCCCTCCTCATCATCGCGGGTGCGGGCAGTGGCAAGACGAGCGTGCTGACCCGCCGCATCGCGAGCCTGCTCGAGACCCGGGAGGCCTACCCGAGCCAGATCCTCGCGATCACCTTCACGAACAAGGCCGCCGCCGAGATGCGCGAGCGGGTCAAGGTCCTCCTCGGCGAGGGTTCAGAGGGCATGTGGATCTCGACCTTCCATTCCTCCTGCGTCCGCATCCTGCGTCGCGAGGCAGAGAGCGCCGGCCTCTCCTCGAGCTTCAGCATCTACGACTCCGCGGACACCAAGGTCACCCTCAAGCGCATCATCAAGTCGCTCGACGCCGACACGTACGGATTCACGCCCGGCAACGCCGCCGCGAAGATCTCCAAGCTCAAGAACGAGCTCGCCGACGTCGATTCCTACGCCCGCAACGCCAACCTCAGTGACCCGCAGGAGGTCATGTTCATCGAGATCTTCCGCCAGTACACGCAGCGCCTGCGTGCGGCGAACGCCCTCGACTTCGACGACCTGATCGGCGAGACGGTCTACCTGTTCCGCGCCTTCCCCCGCGTCGCCGCAACCTACCGGCGGCGCTTCCGGCATATCCTCGTCGACGAATACCAGGACACCAACCACGCCCAGTACTCGCTCGTACGCGAACTCACGCTACCCGTCACCGCAGAGCTCGCCGACGAACTCGAGGCGACCGGCGTGCACGTGCGCAACCTGCGCGAGCCGACTGGCGGCATCCCCGGTGCCTCCCTCACCGTCGTCGGCGACTCCGACCAGTCCATCTACGCCTTCCGCGGCGCCGACACCCGCAACATCAGCGAATTCGAACGGGACTTCCCCGGCACGAAGGTCATCCTGCTCGAGCAGAACTACCGCTCGACCCAGAACATCCTCTCGGCGGCGAACGCCGTGATCGGCCACAACTTCGACCGCAAAGACAAGAAGCTGTGGAGCGCGGGCGGCGACGGCGAGAAGATCGTCGGCTACACCGCGTACAACGGTCACGACGAGGCCCAGTTCGTCGCGGACGAGATCGAGACGCTGCACGGGGCCGGCATGGCGTACCGGGACATGGCCGTGTTCTACCGCACCAACGCCCAGACCAGGGCGCTCGAGGAGATCTTCGTCCGCGCCGCCGTGCCGTACCGGGTCGTCGGCGGCACCAAATTCTACGAGCGTGCCGAGATCAAGGACGCGCTCGCCTACCTGATCGCGGTCGCCAACCCCGACGACGAGCTCGCCCTGCGGCGCATCCTGAACACCCCCAAGCGCGGCATCGGCCCCGCAACGGAGACCGGGCTCGGCAGCTTCGCCGAGGCCAACCAGATCAGCTTCCGCGAGGCGATGCGCGATTCCGCGTCCCTCGGACTCGGCCAGAAGGTCACCGGCGCGATCCTGCAGCTGGCCGGCGTGCTCGACGAGGCCGCCCTCAAGATCGACCCGGCGTATCCCGGCGGGCCGGTGAACGTCTCCGAGCTGCTGACCTTCGTGCTCGAGGGCAGCGGGCTGCTCACGGTGCTGCGCAACAGCCGCGACCCCCAGGACGAAGCGCGGGCGGAGAACATCGAGGAACTCGTCGCCCAGACGAAGGACTTCAACCGGGAGAACCCCGACGCCGGCCTCGTCGACTTCCTCACCCAGGTCTCGCTCGTCGCGGCAGCGGACGACCTCGACGACGCCTCGGGCACCGTCTCCCTGATGACACTGCACACCGCGAAGGGCCTCGAGTACGAAGCCGTGTTCCTGACCGGGGTCGAGGAGGGGCTGCTGCCCCACCAGATGTCGGCGAACGAGCCGGGCGGCCCCGCCGAGGAACGCCGCCTGTTCTACGTGGGCATCACCCGGGCCCGGCAGCGCCTCTACCTCTCGCTCGCGATGACCCGCGCCCAGTTCGGCGAGATCAACGTGGCCATGCCGAGCCGTTACCTCCAGGAGATCCCGGCCGCGCTGATCGACTGGAAGCAGTCGCCCGGCATGGCCAACTCCCGGAACGGCACCCAGTCGCGTGCGCTCAATCGCAGGGACGGCTTCGGCGGCGGCTTCAACTCCACCCGCAGCGGTTTCAGCGAGCTGCCGCCCGCCCCGAAACCGAAGACCGAGTGGGCGAACGCCGTCACCCAGGTCCGCGACAACGGCGACCTCGAGCTCGCGGCCGGCGACCGGATCCGGCACTCGAGCTTCGGCGACGGGCGCGTCAACCAGGTCGCCGGCGAGGGCACCAAGCGGGTCGCACACGTCCAGTTCGATACGGCGGGCGCAAAGAAGCTCCTGATCAAGATCGCGCCGATCGAGAAGATCTAGTGTCGGAGGGACTCCTCGAACGGGTGCGTTCGCTGCGCGCGCTCGACATCGAAGTGGCCGTGCGAGCGAGCCTCGCGATGGCACTTCCACTGGTGCTCCTCGTGGTCTGGGGGCGCCTCGACTGGACCGCCTACGCGTCCTTCGGTGCGATGACGGCGCTCTACGGCCGCAACGACCCCTACCGGCTCCGTGCCCGCACCATCAGCATCGGCGGGGGATTCCTGCTCGTGAGCATCACCCTCGCGCTCATCGTGGCCATCGCCGGTGCGAGCCTTCCCCTCCTGACCGCCGGCCTGCTGTTCGTCGTGGCCGCCGGCATCCTGATCGCCGCGACCGCCGGGCTCGTGCCCGGCACCCCGCTGTTCTTCGTGTTCGCGTTCGCGGTCTGCGCCCAGGTGCCGACGCCCGCGGCGGAATTCGGACCGCGGCTGCTCGTGGCGGTGTGCGGTGCGGTCTTCGCCTGGTTGCTGACGATGTCCGGCTGGACGCTCCGGCGGCTCTCGGGGGACCGGTCTGCCGTGCTGTTCAAAGGTCTGCCGCGGCGGCCGCGCCTCTGGCCGCGGGCCGTCACCGATCCGCAGGTCTGGCTGGCGATCCTGCAGAACGTCGTGGGCGTGCTCATCGCCGGCGGTCTGGCGATCGCCGCCGGAATCGGGCACCCCTACTG
>NZ_JASJVF010000312.1:0-3206 GCF_035019805.1 Cryobacterium sp. 10I1 | reverse complement strand
GATCCAGGCCATGGTCTCCCTCGCCGCCGTCGGCGTCGACTCCCTCGCCGCCTGGAAGGACCTCGTCGACCTCGGCGACCACCTCTTCGTCGCCGGAGAGGTCATCTCCTCCCGCCGTGGCGAGCTCTCCATCATGGTCACCGAATGGCAGGTCGCCGCGAAGGCCTTGCTGCCGCTGCCGAACCTGCACTCCGAGCTGAGCGAGGAGACCCGGGTGCGGAGCCGCTACCTCGACCTGATCAGTCGCGAGCAGGCCCGCCGCAGCGTCATCCAGCGCTCGCAGACCGTCGCGAGCCTGCGGAAGACCTTCACGGACCGGAACTTCCTGGAGATCGAGACGCCGATGCTCCAGGTGATGCACGGCGGAGCATCCGCTCGCCCGTTCTCGACCCACAGCAACGCCTTCGACACCGAACTCTTCCTGCGCATCGCGCCGGAGCTGTTCCTCAAGCGCGCGGTCGTCGGCGGCATCGACCGGGTCTACGAGATCAACCGCAACTTCCGCAACGAGGGTGCAGACTCGACGCACTCTCCCGAATTCGCGATGCTCGAGGCCTACGAGGCATACGGAGACTACAACTCGATCGCCGACCTCACCCAGACGCTGATCCAGAACGCGGCGACGGCGGTCTCGGGCTCGCACGTCGTGACCTGGGCGGACGGCACCGAGTTCGACCTCGGCGGCGACTGGGACCGGATCGGCATGTACGACAGCCTGTCCGCCGCGGTCGGCCGCACGATCTCCCCGGAGACCCCCCTCGCCGAGCTGCAGGAGCTCGCGGCCAGGGAGGACGTCGCGGTCGAGCACCCCATCCACGGCAAGTACGTCGAGGAACTCTGGGAGCACTTCGTCAAGGGCGGCCTCACCCGGCCCACCTTCGTGATGGACTTCCCCGTCGACACGAGCCCGCTCGTGCGCGGGCACCGATCGGTGGCCGGCGTCGTCGAGAAGTGGGACCTCTACGTGCGCGGCTTCGAACTCGCGACCGGGTACTCCGAGCTCGTCGACCCGGTCATCCAGCGGGAGCGTTTCGTCGAGCAGGCCCGCCTCGCGGCCGGCGGCGACCCGGAGGCGATGCGCCTCGACGAAGAGTTCCTGCGCGCCCTCGAGTACGGCATGCCGCCGACCGGTGGCATGGGCATGGGCATCGACCGGCTGCTGATGGCCCTCTCCGGCCTCGGCATCCGCGAGACCATCCTCTTCCCGTTGGTAAAGTGAAGGCCATGAACACCCAGCCGCAGGACGACACCACCCCGGACGAGCCTTCCCAGGCAGCGGATGCCATCGACAAGGCTCCGACGGACTCGGCCTCCGAGCCCAAAGCGCCCAAGGAGCGCCAGCCGATCACGACCAACCGCATCGTGCTGTGGGTGATCGTCGCCGCGATCGGGATCTACTTTGTCGGCACCGGCCTCTACGGCATCCTCGTCAAGTAGTCTGAGGGAACTATGGACTTCTTCTGGGGTGCGTTCTTCTCGATCCTGCCGACGGTCGCGCTCGGATTGATCTTCTGGGTCATCATGCGCTCGATCCTCAGGGCCGACCGCACCGAGCGGAAGGTGTATTCGGAGATCGAGGCCGAAGAGCGCGCGAAGCTCGGGCTCGAAAAGCCCGTCACCTAACCTCGCATGTTCGGCATCGACATCTCGACCTTCATCCTCATTGTGGCCTTGGTCGTCGATTTCACCATCCGCGTCGTCGCCATCATCGTCGTACCCCGCAACCGTCGCCCGACGTCGGGTATGGCCTGGTTGCTCGCGATCTTCTTCATTCCCTACATCGGTGCCCTCCTCTTCCTGATGATCGGCTACCGCACCCTGCCGAAGAAGCGGCTGGAGATGCAGGAGGAGATCAACCAGTTCATCCTCGAGAGCACCGACGGGATCGAGCAGGTGCGTCGCGACCACCCGTGGCCCGGCTGGCTCGAATCCGTGGTCGAGCTCAACCGCAACCTCGGGGCGATGCCGCTCGTCGGCGGCAACACCGCGCGCCTGCTCGGCGACTACGAGGCGACCTTCGCTGAGATGATCGTCGACATCGACAAGGCCGAGAGATGGGTGCACGTCGAGTTCTACATCCTCTCCCTCGACAAGACCACCGCACCGTTCTTCGACGCGATGGAGCGCGCGGTGCAGCGCGGCGTGACCGTGCGGGTGCTGATGGACCACATCCAGTCGATGCGTAAGCCCGGCTACCGCAAGACCCTCCGCCGGCTCACCGAATCCGGGGTCAAGTGGGAGCTCATGCTCCCGTTGCAGCCGTTCAAGGGCAAGTGGCAACGGCCGGACCTCCGCAACCATCGCAAGCTCGTGACCGTCGACGGCGTCGTCGGCTACATGGGCTCGCAGAACATCATCGACCGCACCTACAACATGAAGTCGAACATCCGGCGCGGGCTCAAGTGGAAAGACCTGATGACCCGGCTCGAGGGCCCGATCGTCGCCGGGCTCAACGCGATCTTCATCACCGACTGGTACGGCGAGACGAACGAGCTCCTCACCCGCGACATCCAGGCGGTGCAGCCCACGACGGCGCCGCACACCCTGGACTGCCAGGTCGTGCCTAGCGGGCCGGGGTTCGAGGGCGAGAACAACCTGCGGCTCTTCCTCGCGCTGCTCTACTACGCGCAGGAACGCATCGTGATCACGAGCCCGTACTTCGTGCCCGACGAGTCGATCATGTACGCGATCACGACCGCGACCCAGCGCGGGCTGCACGTCGAGCTCTTCGTCTCCGAGATCGGCGACCAGGCCCTCGTCTACCACGCCCAGCGGTCGTACTACGAGGAACTGCTCCGGGCCGGTGTGATCATCTACATGTATAAGGCCCCGTACGTGCTGCACGCCAAGCACTTCACGATCGACGACGAGGTCGCGGTGATCGGGTCGAGCAATATGGACATGCGCTCGTTCAGCCTCAACTTCGAGGTGTCCCTGATGGTGCGCGGCCGCAGCTTCGTGCGCGACCTGCGCGCGGTCGAGGACGGCTACCGGGCCGACAGCAAGTTGCTCACCCTCGATGACTGGATGAAGCAGCCGCTGCGCTCCACCATCCTCGACAACCTCGCCCGCCTCACCTCCGCCGTCCAGTAGCCCCCGCCCCCGCCCCCGCTTTCGCGAGCTGAGTTGCTGGGCGCGGCTCAGGCGCGGGGCTTGAGGCGCACCGTCGGGAGCTCGGGGGCGGGGAGTGCGGGCCCCGGGTAGCC
>NZ_JASJVF010000311.1:0-3231 GCF_035019805.1 Cryobacterium sp. 10I1 | reverse complement strand
ACCACCACCAGCGCCGCCCTCCCGGGGGGCGTCGTCTCCGAACAGACCGACGGCACGGTCAGCATCTTCGTCGGCGGGAACGCCCTTGTCAGCGGCGATCAGGCCCAGAGCCTGACGGCCGTCGGAGCCACCTCGATGACGGGAACCGGAGCCAATACCGGAACGGCCGGCACCGTGCAGGTCGTCTGGACCAGGGATCTCGGCAAGACCCCGCCGACGGCCGTCTCGGTCGACGGCGGCGAACTCGCCGGAGCGCTCTCGCTGCTCGGCCCGGCGACCATCGACGCGAACGGCCAGGGAACCGGATCGACCCTCGCCGACGTCGCGGCCACCTACAACGCCTTCGCGACGTCACTCGCCACGAGCGTCAACGCCGTCTTCAACCCCACGTCGACTCCCGGCGGGAATTTCTTCACAGTCTCGACCACCGGGGCAGCTGCCCTCGGCCTGAGCGTCCTGCCGAAGACGGCAACCGACCTCTCGGCGGCGCTGACCGCAGCCGGGGCCGCGGTAACCGCCGCTGCAGCCCCAACCGGATCCACCACCGTGACCTCGGCCGGCACGATCGCCGACGCCGTCTCGCAGTTGGGCGCGGGCAAGGCCACCGCCATCGACCCCGCGACGAACCTCCCCTTCACCTCACCGAGCGCGGACTGGTCCAATGTCGTGACCCGCCTCGCGGTGACCACGAAGTCCGAGCTCCAGGGCGCGTCCCTGGCCGACATCACGTCGACCGCGGCGGTCAAGGCCCAGCTGTCCAACGCATCCGTCGACCTCGACGAGGAGAACGTGAGCCTTCTGATGTTCCAGCACGCGTACCAGGGCGCCGCCCGGGTCATGACCGCCGTCGACGAGATGCTCGACGTCCTCATCAACAAGACCGGATTGGTGGGCCGCTGACGATGATCTCCCGTGTCACCACACAGACGCAGATTCGCGCCGCGCAGACCAGCCTGCAGAGCAACCTCGCGAGGCTCACCCAGCTGCAGGAGCAGGCCTCCTCGCTCACGACGCTGAAGAACCCCTCGGACGACCCGACGCGCGCCGCGGATTCGCTCGCGGTGCGCGCCCAGCAGACCGCGGTCGCCCAGTACACCCGCAACGTCGACAATGGCACCGGCTGGCTGACGACAGCGGATGCCGCGCTCTCCGCCACCACGAACATCATGAACCAGGTGCGCGACCTGACCGTGCAGGGCGGCAACGGCTCGCTCTCGCAGACCGCGAAGAGCGCCCTCGCCACGCAGCTGCAGGGGCTCAAGCAGGACCTGCTCACCCAGGCGAACACCCAGTACCTCGGTCGCAGCGTCTTCGCCGGAACCTCGGACGAGGCCGTGGCCTTCAAGACGACCGCGGCGATCCCGGCGAACGGGGCGACCCCGGCGATTCCGGCGACGGTGACCTACACGGGCACCTCTGGTTCGACCGTCGAGCGCCGCGTCGCCGCGGACTCGACCGTCCGCGTCGATTCCAACGGATCGAAGATCTACGGGCCCGACACGAATTCGGTATTCACTCTCATCGACAACATCAGCTACGCCCTCGACCCCACGACCGGAACCGCCGGGGCGACCCCGACGGCGACCGCGAGCGACTACCTCGCGACCGTCGACACCCGACTGACCACGGTCATCGCCGCGCAGTCGGACAACGGCGTACGACAGGCGCAGATCGAGAGCGCCGGCGCCGGCCTCGTCACCAAGGCCGGAACGCTCGAGGCCCAACGATCCGGGATCGAAGACGTGGACCTCGCCCAGGCCGCCCTTGATCTCAAACTCCAGGAGGTCAGCTACCAGGCTGCACTCTCCGTGACCGCGAAGGTATTGCAGCACACCCTGATGGACTTCCTCCAGTGAGCGCCTCCCTGACATTCGTCTCCCCACCGCCCGGCCTCGCGCCGCTGACCGAGTTCGATCTCACCGAGATCGCCGGAGCCGACGGCCTGTACACATTGCAGTCCGCCGAGGACCGGCATACCCGGCTCTTCGTGCTCGACGCCTCGATCTATCTGCCGGACTACTCCCCCGTCATCACCGACGAGCACGCCAGCTCCCTCGACCTTGCCGGCGCCGATGAGGCTCTCGTGCTCGTCGTGACCAACCCGCGCGAAGGCGGGACGACCGTCAACCTGATGGCGCCGATCGTCGTGAACTCGACGACCGGCCGCTGCGCCCAGATCATCCTCGAGGGACAGGACTGGTCCCTCCGCGCCGAGCTCGGCGCCGCGTCGGCGGCCTGAGCACACAGTACGGGCGTGCGCGCTCCGTCCTCAGGTGCGCGTTCCTGAACGGAGTCTCAGGGCATTTCCGCGACCAATGATGAGCGATTCCGGCCGAACGGGAATAGCGTGAGATCCATCGGGGCATAGCCGCTCGGATTCACCCAACGGCTGGCCGATATCCCGAGCAATGGAGCCGTAATGCATCCGCTCATCAGCTATTTTGCAGCCCAGGACAGTCCGGGCATCTATCTCGGCTTTGGTGCCTTCCAGATCCAGCTCGGCAACCTCATCGTGATCCTCGTGATGATCCTGCTGTTCGTGCTGGCCCTCTTCCTGCCGTTCCCGAGCGGGAAGAAACGGCCATGAGCATCCGTGAGGAACGGAAGACCGAACCGGTCGAGGAGTACTACACCTGGACAGGGAAGGCCAGGGGCTGGCTGCTGAAGCACCTGCCCGCCGACAAGCTACTGCCGCAGGACCAACCGAGCTACGTCGCATCCTGGATCTACGTCTTCGGAATGGGCGCGATCGTCTCGCTCGTATTCATCGTGGTCTCCGGCGTCGTGCTGAGCCTGAACGGCCCGGCCTGGTACCACGTCTCCGACTTCGGGCACTTCGTGAACAGCGTGCACCTCTGGAGCGTCGAGCTCTTCTTCATGACGATGGTCGTGCATCTCTGGGGCAAGTACTGGATGGCCGCCTGGCGCGGTGGGCGCACCCTCACCTGGATCACCGGGATGGGCGCCTTCCTCGTCTCGATCGTCGCGGCGTTCACCGGCTACCTGCTGCAGACCAACTTCGACTCCCAGTGGATCGCCTTCGAGGGCAAGGATGCGCTCAACGCCTCCGGCATCGGCGCGTGGTTCAACGTGGCCAACCTCGGCCAGATCTTCGGGTTCCACATCGTATTGCTTCCCCTCGCCGTCGGAGCCGTCGTCGCGCTGCACGTGATCCTGGTGCGGATGCACGGGGTCGTCCCCCCGATCGACGCGGCGGAAACCGACGCCCAG
>NZ_JASJVF010000310.1:0-3274 GCF_035019805.1 Cryobacterium sp. 10I1 | reverse complement strand
GGCTAGGCCGTCGCGGCGGTGTCGCCGCGCGGGCGGATGCCGCGGCTCAGCGCGCGAGCGCCGTCGCTGATTCGCGGTGCACCGGTACGCTCCCGGCAGCGAGCGCGGCATCCCGCCGCCCGCCGATCGCACGGAGCGCGTTGAGGATCGTCGCGAGGTCGACGAGCTCCTGCAGGAGCGCCCCGATCGTCGCCGGGATCAGCCCGAACGCGGCGAAGACCATCAGGACCAGGCTCAGCGCGATACCGATCCAGATGCTCTGCAACGCGATCCGGATCGTGTCCTGCCCGATCGCGACCGCCCTGGCCGTGCGCGAGAGGTCGTCGATCAGGATGACGACGTCTGCTGACTCGCTCGCCGCGGTCGCGCCGCGCGCGCCCATCGCGATGCCGACATCCGCCACCGCGAGCACGGGAGCGTCATTGACACCGTCGCCGACCATGATCACCGGACGCTCCGTGATCGCCCGCACGCCCTCGACCTTGTCGACAGGCAGGCAGTCGGCCTGGACGTTCGTGATTCCCACGAGCGCGGCGATGTGCTCGGCCGTCGGCCGGGCGTCCCCGGTGAGCATGACCGTGTTGCGGATTCCGAGCTCCCCGAGGGCGTCGATCGTCTGGCGGGCATTGCCGCGCAGCTGGTCGCTCGCGACGATGCTGCCGGCGAAGCTCCCGTCCACGGCGACGTAGATGGCGAGTTCCCCGCCGTCGAGCGGGGCGGCGACGGCCGCCGGCGCGGTCTCCGCCACGAAGGAGAGCTTGCCCACGGTCACCTCGCGGCCGTCGAGCCTGGCGACGACGCCGTGTGCAGGCACCTCGCTCGCCGTCGCGGTCGCGAGGAGCTCGAGGCCGCGGCTGCGAGCCTCCGCGATCACGGATGCCGCGAGCACGTGTGACGAGTACTGTTCGGCGGACGCGGCGAGCGCCAGCACCTCGTCGGCGTCGAAGCCGGCGGCGGGCAGCACCCTGGCGATGGCGGGGGTGCCGTGGGTCAGGGTTCCGGTCTTGTCGAAGACGATGGTCCTGGCGCGGGACAGCGCTTCGAGCACCCCGCCGCCCTTGACGATGATTCCGTTGCGCGCCGCGCGGCTCATGCCTCCCATGAACGCGATCGGAGCAGAGATCAGCAGCGGGCACGGGGTGGCGACGACGAGCACCTCGGCGAAGCGGACCGGCTCACCGGTCAGGATCCAGGCGAGGGCAGCCAGGGACAGGGCGACCGCGGTGAACGGCACCGCGTACCGGTCGGCGAGCCGGACGACGGGTGCCTTGCTCGCGGAGGCCTCCTCGACGAGGGCCACGATCTGCTGGTACTGGCTGTTCGCCGCGGTCGCGGTTGCGCGGATGGTGGCGGCGGCCTGGCCGTTGATCGACCCCGAGAGGATGCCCTCGCCCTTGTTGCGTTCAACGGGGAGGCTCTCCCCGGTCAGCGAGGACTCGTCGAAGGCCGCGCTGGCGGACTCGAGCACACCGTCGACGGGAACGATCTCGGCCGGGCGCACGAGCAGGAGGTCACCCGGCTGCACAGCCGTGGCTGGCAGGTCCTCGACGTCGGCCAGGTCATCTGCGGATCTCAGGCGGTGCGCGATCTGCGGTGCCCGGTTGAGCAGGGCGTTGAGTTCGCGCTTGGCACGGTTCACGGCGAAGTCTTCGAGGGCGGCGCCCCCGGTGAGCATCAGCACGATCAGGATGGTCGCGACGTACTCGCCGACGAGCACCGTTGCGACGATGGCGGTGATCGCGAGCAGGTCGACGCCGAAACTGCCGTGGCGCAGCTGCTTGACCATGCCCACGGCCGAGATCGCGGCGACGAACAGGCCGAAACCGCCGAACAGCCAGGCCAGGCTGTCGGCGAAGCCGGCGAGGGCGAGCCCGATTCCGACCACCCCGAGCACGATGGTCGCGGCGACGAGCGGATACCGCCGTACGGCGGCGAACAGACGGGACATGCTTCAAGTCTTGTCCCGTCCCCCGTTCACCGCCAGCAAGGTGAGGCTCGCCTGTCCGGGGCGGATGCCCGGCCGGCGACGAGCGCCGGGCATCCGTCTCGAGGGCGGGCGTCTCAGAGCACGAGCGCGGTCAGGAAGGCCGCGTTGATGGCCTCGCCGACCTTGGCCGGGTGCACGCAGTCGCCGAGCGGATGCACGTTGGCTCGCCCTTCGAGCGCGAGCGTGAGCGCCGTGTTCGGACGCACCCCGAAGGCCGCGATCACCGTGGACGCGGTGACGTGCACGGCGCCGTCCGGGCCGGTCGCGGTGAGGCCGTCGGCGTCGACGGAGGTGACGGTGTGCCCGGTGAGGATCCGGACGCCCTTCTCACTGAGTTCGCGCAGCAGGGTGATCCGGTTGATCACGATCATGTCTCGGGCGAGCTCGTCGGCGAGTTCGACGATCGTGACGTTGCAGCCCTGTCCGGCGAGTTCGAGGGCGGCGTCGCAGCCCGAGAGGCCGCCACCCGCGATGACGACACTATGGCCGACGGGGACGCCACGGTGGAAGTCGAGCACGTCGATCACGTTCGCACCGTCGAGGCCGGGGATGGGCGGCAGGAGCGGAAGAGAACCGGTCGCGACGATGATCTCGTCGGCCTCGAACGTCGCGAGGGAGTCCGCGTCGATGGTCGTGTCGAGGTGCACGGTCACGGGGAGGTGGGTGAACTGGCGTTCCCACCAGCCGATCATCGCACGCAGTTCCTTCTTGAACTCCGGGGTCGCCGCGGGCAGCAGCACGCCGCCGAGCTGGGGCCCTGCCTCGTAGAGGTCGACGGAGTGGCCGCGGAGCGCGGCGACCCGTGCGGATTCGAGTCCGCCGGGGCCGCCGCCGATCACGACGACGTGTTTGAGGACATCCGCCTTCTCGACGCGGCGTTCGCGTTCGAAGCCGACCTGGGGGTTCACGGCGCAGCCGAGCGGCAGGGCGAAGAAGGCGTTGCCGACGCACATCGAGTTGCAGCGGATGCACGGGCGGATGTCCGCGCGATCGCCCGCGGTGAGCTTGCCCGCCCACTCCGGATCCGCGATCAGTCCGCGCCCGATGCCGGCGAAGTCGGCGTCGCCCGCGGCGAGGGCGGCCTCCGCGTTCTCCGGGGTGAGGTTGCCGACGGCCATCACCGGGATGGAGACGACGTCCTTGAGTGCGCGGGCCGCCGGGACCATGCACGCGTCGCCGAGGTAGTACGGCGGGAAGACGTAGTCCATGGCTTCGTATGACCCGTCGTCGGCGATGATGAGGTCGAGCCCAGCCGCGGCGAGGCCGCCCGCGGTGGGCGGGGCCGGC
>NZ_JASJVF010000309.1:0-3282 GCF_035019805.1 Cryobacterium sp. 10I1 | reverse complement strand
GTCCACGCTTTCCGAGGTTGCCGGTGTTGCGCGGCTGCCCGGTGGCAGCCTGGGAGGCCCAGGCGTTGCGGGTCGGGTCCGTACGCGGGGCCTCGACCGGGGTGTCGGCGACGGATGCCTGGGCGGGGTCGTCGATGAGTCGCGGTCCGCCCGGTGCCGGCGCTTCGCCCCGGGAGTCCGGGACGGGGGCGCCTGAGCCGAGGACGGCGGCTTCACGCTCGCCGCGGCGGCGGCGCAGGGACTCGAGCAGGTCCGCGGTCTCGCTCAGGCTCTTGGGCGGTTCTGCGGCACGCTTGATAGCCGCCTTGGACACGGCTTCCGTCGTTCCGGCCGAGCGGGAATAGGGGATCGGATCCAACTGGGGCGCCGTGTCGTTCATGAGCTCGTCCGGCAGCGACTCCTTGAACGTGAATGCGCCGCTGTCGAAGCGGGACACGTCGGCGGGGCTCGTCTCCGCGCCGACCGCGCGGAGGCGGGGGATGAGCGCGCCCTTGAGCTCGCCCTGCTGGGAGAGTGCGATGGCCTCGTTGCCGAGGGGGGAGAGCGCGTTCTTCTTCGGTTCGAAGGACCAGCGGGCATCGTGGTCGATGTCGTCCGCGGTGAAGGCAAGCTTGACGATCCAGCCGGCGCCGGGTTCCTTCCAGCTGGCCCAGCGTTCGTCCGTTGCCCCGAGGGAGGCGAGGCGCTCGCGGATGACGCCGCCGAACGTCGCGGATCCCTCTCCGGGATCGGGCTCGATCGCCGTGTGGACGGGCACGCCGAGGGCGCACGAGACGATGTACTCGCGTTCGGCGACAACCGGACCCTCGAAGCGACGGACGAAGTCGATCGGGGCTCCCGTCACGGCGGCGACGTCCTCAGCCGACATGCCGGAACGGATGTGCGCTTGCACGTCCCGCGGGGACAGCTTTGTTTTCGGGGTGTGTTCTATCTGGGTTTGGCGAAGCCGGGACTGGAGAACCTCGTCGATGGGGATCCGAAAACGGTCACCATCCTCGCTCGCTGCAAGCAGCGCGCCGTTCTCTACTCCGATTACCTTCAAATCCTGCATGGCGAAAGCCCTCTCGCGATCACTGATTCGCCAACACTGTCATGAAACGCCCCTCATTCCGGGGAATACGCCGGGCGTGCCGTAAGTTGACCACTCAGCCGAAGTTATCAGCGGCGAGAGTTTGCTATTCCTTCGGGATTGTTGCAAACTGTGCCCGCTGATTTCGTTAATCGGCATTAAATGAATGAATGGATGGGCATGGCAACCGATTACGACGCACCCCGAAAGTCCGAAGACGACTCTGAGTCGATTGAGGCCCTCAAGGAGCGCGTACCGGACAAGATGTCTGGCGTCGTGGATGTAGACGACTCAGACAACCCCGGTGGGTTCGATTTACCCGGTGCCGATCTGTCCGACCTCGACCTCGATGTCGTCGTCCTGCCCCCGCAGGCCGATGAATTCACCTGCGTAGAGTGCTTCCTCGTGAAGCACCGCTCGCAGATGTCGCACGAGACCAAGCTCGGCCCGGTCTGCCTGGAGTGCGACTCCTAAAAGCGCGTTTTAGTTACTTGATGCCGGCCGTCGTGATCCATTGATCGCGGCGGCCAACGTCGTTGGGTGGCGTGTCGAGACGAGCCAGTACGGTGCCGGATCCTGGGGATCCTCGATCGGGACCCGTACGACGGGACCGATCCAGCCCCTGATCAACAGCCAGGCCCGCGCGTCGAGCCTGCGTCCGCGCTCGAGCGTCGCTTCTGCGGCCTCGAAGGGCACGGCCTCCCCGATCAGCTCCGTTCCTATTCGCGCGCGACCCGCCGTGAAGACACCGTCCGCGACGGAGACGACCGGAGCAGTCAGCAGCAGGGTGAGGATCGCGGCACCGTAGAGCACGATGGCGATGATGATTCCCCAGAGCATCGAGATCGGTGCGAAAACGAGGATGCTCGCCGGCATCAGCAGTGCGGTCGCGAGGAATGGGGCTGGTGAGGCCCAGAGTTTTTCACGATATTCAGGCATGGCTCTATTCGATCAGACTTCTGCACTACCCTCGACACGTGGCAGAAAGCGTCGAAGTGTTGATAACCGCATCCATCGTTCCGCGGTACGCGCATCCGGGCGACGCCGGAGCAGATCTGCACTCGGCTGAAGAGCGTGTTCTTGCCCCCGGCGAGCGTGCCCTGGTCGGGACCGGCGTGTCGATCGCCCTCCCGGACGGTTATGCGGCGTTCATCGTGCCCCGCAGCGGCCTCGCGGCCAAGCACGGCATCACGATCGTGAACTCGCCGGGTACCGTCGATGCCGGCTACCGGGGCGAAATCAAGGTCTCGCTGCTCAACACCGACCAGACCGAATCTTTTGCGATCGCCGTGGGCGATCGCATTGCCCAGATCATCATCACGCCCGTCTCCCGGGCCGCTTTCATTCCCGTCGACCGGCTGCCAGACAGCCAGCGCGGCGCGGGCGGCTTCGGATCAACGGGTGTGAGTGAATCGGGAAACGGCCGGCAGACCGCCGGCTCACCAATGTCAGGAGACACCCCGTGACCGACGTCGCGAATGCGGACCAATTCCCGGAACCACTGCCCAAGTCGGCGCCGGAGGACCGTGAGACAGAGGGGCCCCTCGACGAGAGCGAGGCGAACCCGGTGCGACCGTACGTCGACCTCGGCGGCGTCAAGGTCCTGCCGCGCGAGGGCCTGCACCTGCGCCTCGAGATCGAAGAGGGCAGCAAGCGTGTCGTGGCCATCGGCCTGGACTACGCCGGTTCGACCCTGCAGGTCCAGCCGTTCGCCGCACCGCGGTCGAGTGGGCTGTGGCACGAGATCCGCGACCAGATCGCGGACCAGATCGGCAAGCAGGGCGGCACGACGACGCTGCGAGAAGGACCGTTCGGTCCGGAGCTCGTCGCGGAGATCCCCGTAGCCACCGGCCAGGACGCCTCCGAAACCAGCAGGCTGGCCCGTTTCATCGGCGTCGACGGCCCCCGCTGGTTCCTCCGCGGAGTGATCGCGGGCGAAGGCGCCATCAACCCGGACGCCGCCGCGCAGATCGAGGACCTCTTCCGCAGCATCGTCGTCGTGCGGGGGTCCGCACCGATGCCGCCGCGCGACCTGATCCCGCTGCGCATGCCGGTCACGCCCGCCGGCCCCGCAGAACCTTCCGACGCCTGACCCCACCCGTTCCCGCCAGGAAGATCGCCCCGACATGACGGACACCCCAGCATCCCGCGATGAGCCGGAGACCCCCCACCCGGCGGAGCCGGCCCCGAAGGCCGTGTTCGCCGACGGTATG
>NZ_JASJVF010000308.1:0-3300 GCF_035019805.1 Cryobacterium sp. 10I1 | reverse complement strand
AGTCGAGTTGACATCTTCCATCGAGGAACCGAAGTTGTCGCTGTACACCTGCCCACTGAGCTTGCCCAAGCGGGCCGTGGGTCGAGCGGTCCGGCGCGACGACGACGTCGACGACGGTCACGGCGACGGTGTCGGGGAACGGAGCGGCCACGCGGATGTTGGAGGTCATCGGGAACGGTTCAGGACCGTTCCCGCCGTCAGCGACGTGAGCGACACCGTTCACGACTCCGGCACCGTCGATCCCTGCCTCCGCCTCGCGGCGGGACAGGACCGTGGCTTCGCGGTCCGCGTCCGATTCGTCCCCCGGCGCGGTCGCGCGCGGGGTCACCTGCTCCGGCAGGATCGGCGGGTTGTGGTCGAGGGCGTCGTGCGGGGAACCGATGGTGAGCGCGACGGTGAGCCGGGTGAGGCTCGCGAAGATCACGAGCAGGAGGACGAGGGCGATGCCGACGACGACGCCCATGCCTGCGGACCAGCCGGCGAGGATGATGCCCACCTCGGAGAAGAAGATGCTGAAGGGGGGAAATCCGACGAGCGCCGCCATCGCGACGAGCCACGGGATCGCCAGCCCCGGGCGGCGCACGAGCAGCGCCCGGACGTTGGCGATCGTCGGTGTGCCCTCGACCTCGAGGATCCGGCCGGAGACGACGAAGAGCGTCGCCTTCACGAGTCCGTGGCCGAGCATGTAGAGCAGCACGGCCGGCAGGGCGGCGGCGCCGACCGCGGCGCCGATCGCCATCAGGCCCATGTGCTCGATGCTCGAGTATGCGAGCATCCGCTTGAAGTCGCGCTGGCGGATGAGCAGGGCGGCGGCGACGAACAGGGAGAGTAGGCCGGCCACGCTCAGCATCGCCCGGAGGAAGTCCGGGCCGATCACGGCGTCCGTGATGGTCTGCACCCGCAGGATCGCGTACAGGGCGACCGCAAGCAGCACGCCGCTCATCAGGCCGGACACCGGCGCGGGCGCCTGGCTGTGGGCATCCGGCAACCAGCTGTGCATCGGTGCGAGGCCGGCCTTGGTCGCGAAGCCGAGCACAGCGAGGGCGCCGCCGGCACGGACGAGTGCGGGGTCGAGGGGCAGGCCCGGCTGGCTGAGCACGAGCCAGGACAGCGTCGCCTCGCCGGTGGCCCGGGAGGCTGCGTAGATCAGCAGGATGCCGAGCAGGGCGATCGCGACGCCGACGGAGCCGAGGATCACGTACTTCCAGGAGGCCTCGAGGGACTTGCCGGTGCGGTGCGCGCCGACCAGGAACGCGGTGGTGATCGTCGTCGCCTCGATCGAGGCCCACATCAGGCCGATGTTGTCAGCGACGACGGCGAGTGACATGGCGGCGAGGAACACCGAGATCAGGCCGTCGTAGGAGCCCGCCCAGCGCGCGGGAGTCTGGGAGTGGCCGCCGCCGCCGAGTCCGCCCCAGGTCGAGACGAGGCCGATGGCTCCGACGACCGTGAGCAGGTAGGCCGAGAGGGCGTCGGCGCGGAGCACGCCGCCGAGAGTCGGCACCTGGTCGTGCAGCACGGCGACGACGAGGATCACCCCGGAGGCGAGCACGGCCAGGCTCGAGGCGATCGGACCGAGCCGGCGCAGCCGCGGGGACGGCACCGTGAGGCTCAGGAGCGCGAACAGCACCGGGAGGGCGAGCGGGGTCCAGAGTGCGAAGGACAGGTACGGGGCCATCAGTCATGCAACTTTCTCAGCTGGTCGATGTCCGTATTGCCGAACTTGTTGTGCATCCGCCCCGCGAAGACGTAGAGGATCATCACGACGAGGAGCACGTCGAGGGAGATGCCGAGCTCGAGCACGAGCGGGACGCCGCCGCTCGTCAGGAAGGCGACGGTCGCGATGCCGTTGTCGAGCACGAGGAAGCCGATCAGCTGCGACCGCGCCTGCCTCCGGGTGACGAGCAGCAGGAAGCCGATCAGCACCATGGCGAGCCCGATCGGCGCGGCGTGCGCGGACACGCTCGTGTCCCTGGCCAGCACCCGGCTGGAGACCACATAGGCGAGGATCGTGAGCAGGGCCACGGTCAGGAGCGAGGCCGTCGGGTTCAGGCGCGGGGCCTCATCCGTTCGGGTCGTCGCCTTCGACTCGTGGGCGAGCACCCACGGCAGGCCGAGGCCCTTGACGAGCAGCACGAGCACGGCGACGAGGATGACCTCGAGCTCGCCCTTCTGCACGCCGATCACGGCGACGAGCGCGGCCAGGGCGAGGCCCTGTACGGCGAGCAGGCGGATCGAGGCGAGCATCGAGTGCCGCCAGACCATCAGCGCGCTCGTGAGCAGCAGCGTGCCGGTGCAGAGGCCGATGAGTTGCGGGTAGGTGGTTTCGAACACGGATGCTCCTAAGCGACCAGGTAGGAGGCGGTGACGGCGAGCAGGGCGAGGGCGAACGACCCCGCGAGCAGCTCGGGCACGCTGAACAGGCGCGCCTTGGCGAGGAAGACCTCGCCGACGCTCAGCGCGGTGCCCAGGGCGAGCACCTTGGCGGCGACTGCGACGGCGCCGAGGAGGAGACCGGGCACGGTGAAGTCGGTGAGGACGCCCCACGGCACGATGAGGTTGCCGAGCAGGCCGAGCAGGGCGGCGAGCTTGAGCCAGGAGCCCAGTTCGAGCCAGGCCAGGTCGCGCCCGGAGCTTTCGAGCACCATGGCCTCGTGCAGCATCGTGAGTTCGAGGTGCGTCGAGGGGTTGTCGATGGGCAGCCGGCTCGTCTCGGCCATGATCGCGATCGCGAGGGCGACCATCGCGAGCAGGCTCACGGGGGAGATGATCACGGCGGGCGTCTGGAGCCGGGTCTGCACGATCAGCGACAGCGTCGAACTGCCCGCCGGGATCGAGAGGGCGTAGATCGAGAGCAGCAGGGTCGGCTCGACGAGGGCGGCGACCGTCATGTGCCTGCTCGAGCCCATCCCGCCGAATGCGGTGCCGCCGTCGAGCCCGACGAGGGCGAGCGCGACGACGCCGATCAGCATGACAGAGACGATCACGAAGAGGTCGCTCGGGATGAGAGGAAGCGCGAGGGTGCCGACGAGGGGGAGCAGCACGCAGAGCAGCAGGCTCGAGACGAGCAGCACGATCGGGCCGACCGACAGCATCCAGCTCGAGTCCGCCGCGTGCACAGGCTCCTTGGCGAGGAGCTTCCGCACGTCGCGCCAGGGCTGCCAGATTCCGGCTCCCGCGCGGCCCTCGAGCCGGGCGCGCACCTGGCGGATCACGCCGATCAGCAGCGGGGCCAGGAAGACGAAGAGCGCGAGTTGCAGCACGGCCATCAGGATGGGGGCCCCGATGCCGGCCCAGGTC
>NZ_JASJVF010000307.1:0-3310 GCF_035019805.1 Cryobacterium sp. 10I1 | reverse complement strand
ATCGTCGTTCACGCGCGCCCAAACCGACGATTCACCCGCTTTCGCGGGAGGGCGGGAAGGTTGAGGCGCTAGCGGAGTTCGGCGAAGTGCGAGAGGGCCTCGATGAGCGCCTCGGCGCTGGGGGCTTCCGCAACGAGGTCGACGCGGAGTCCGAGGGCCGCGGCGTCCTTGGCGGTGCGCGGACCGATGCAGGCGACGAGGGTCGTCTCGGGGACAGGTCCGAACTGCTCCTGCACCTGTTCTGCGACGCTCCCCGAGGTGACCAGGAGCGCTTGCACCTTGCCGGCCGCGACATCCGCAACGACCCGCGGGTCCACGGGAACGCCGATCGTGCGATAGGCGACGACGGACTCGACCTCGTGGCCGATCCGGCGCAGACCCTCGGTGAGCAGGGGCTTGGCGATCTCGGAGCGCAGGGTGAGGATGCGCAGGGGCACGACACCCTGGGTGGCGGCTTCCCACTCGGCGAGCAGGCCACGGGCGGAGTTGTCCTCGGCGGGGACGAGATCGACGCGATAGCCGGCGGCGATGAGAGCCGCCGCGGTGGTCTCGCCGACGGCGGCGATCCGGGTGCCGGGAGCCACGACGGCGCGGTGCGAGGAGAGCACATCGACGGTCGTCGCGCTCGTGATCGTCATCCAGTCGAAGTCACCGTCCGCGAGGCGTGCGAGCGCCGCGTCGAGCGCGGGGGCGTTGTCGGTCGCGGCGAAGTTGATCATCGGGGCCACGATCGGCTGCGCACCGCGGGAGCGGAGGTCCGCGGCGACGTGGTCACCCCACGGGCCGCCGCGCGGGACGAGGACCCGCCAGCCGGCAAGCGGCTTGGTGGGATTGGAGAGGGTCTTGTAGCGCCAGGTCATTTCTTAAGAAGTCACCTTCATGGGGGCAAAATCGGCAGCCCCGCCTTGGATCAGATCACGGGCCACACGCTCGGAGACGTCCTGGGCGGCCTCGACCAGGTGGGTGACGGAATGTGAATCGGGCGTCGCGGCGTGCGAACTCACGATACTTCGGGCACCATCAGGACTGTACACCGTGGCAGTCAGGAACAACAGGCCGTCGTCGATCGCCGCCATCGCGCCGATCGGGGCCGCGCAGCCGGCCTCGAGTCGCGCGAGCACGAGACGCTCCGCGGTCGTGGTGGCCTGGCTCGTCGCATGGTTGATCGCGGCGAGCGCGGTTCCGAGCGGGCGATCAAGCCTGCCCTCCCGCACCTCGATCGCGAGGGAACCCTGGCCGGGCGCGGTCGGCCAGTCGGAGAGCTCGAGGTACTCGCCCTCGACCGCGCTCAGGAGGCCGAGCCTGCTGAGGCCGGCCGCGGCGAGCACAACGGCGTCGAGGTCGCCTGCGGCGACCCTGCCGAGCCGGGTGTCCACGTTGCCGCGGATGTCGACGACGTGCAGGTCCGGCCGGGCCTTCAGAAGCTGGGCGACCCGGCGCGGGGAACCGGTGCCGACCCTGGCGCCCTCCGGAAGGGTCTCGAGGGTCAGTCCGTCCCGGGCGCAGAGCACGTCGCGGGCGTCGGCGCGGCGCGGCGTTGCGCCGACGACGAGGCCGGGGTACAGCGCGGTCGGCAGGTCCTTGAAGGAGTGCACGATCGCGTCGCAGTCGCCGTTCAGCAGGGACTCGCGGAGGGCGCTCGCGAACACGCCCGTCCCGCCGAGGCCGGACAGGGGTTCCTTCGAGGTGTCGCCGTGGGTCGTGATCACGACGAGCTCGACCTCGGTGCCCGCTGCTGCTGCGATCCGGTTGGCGACCGCCTGGGTCTGGGCGAGGGCGAGGGCGCTCCCCCGGGTGCCGATCCTGATCGTGCTCACGGCGCGATCCCGGCGAGAGCTGGCTTGAAGCCGAGGCGCACGTTCTCGCAGCAGCCCGGCCGGCAGACGTCGTACCAGGGTCCGAGCGGGGTCATCGCGGGGCGTTCGGCTGCCGGCGTGTCCTCGAGGCGCTCGACCACGAGGTCGATCAGCCCGCTCACGTATGCAGGGTCGACCCCGGGCGTGGGTACGCGCACCGAGAACAGTCCCTGCTCGTGCGCGGTCTCCGTCGCCTCGTTGTCGAGGTCCCACATGACCTCCATGTGGTCGCTCACGAAACCGAGCGGCACGATCACGACGGCACGGATGCCCCTGGCCGGGAGCAGCCGGATGGCGTCGTTGATGTCTGGCTCGAGCCATGGCATGCTCGGCGGCCCGCTCCGGGACTGGAAGACGAGCTGCCACGGGGTCTCGCTCGCCGCGGCATCCGCTGCGGCGACAGCAGTCATCACCGTGTGCGCGACGGCGAGGTGCTGGGCCTCGTATGCGCCGCCCTCACCGAAGCCGCGCTCGGCAGGTCCGCTCTTCGCGGCGTCCGTCGACGGGATCGAGTGCGTCGAGAACAGGACCTCCACCTCGGTGGCGAGGTCGATGCCCGGGATCTGGGCGGCGACATCCGCGAGGCCCTTGCTCACGCCGGCGATGAAGGGGGTGACGAAGCCGGGGTGGTCGAAGAACTGGCGAACCTTGTCGATGTGCACCACGCCGGTCAGGCCCGTGACCTCGAGCGCGGCCGCGAGGTCTTCACGGTACTGGCGGCAGCCGGAGTACGAACTGTATGCGCTTGTGACGATCGCGAGCAGGCGGTCCTGGCCGTTGGCGTGCGCCTCAGCGACGACGTCGCGGAGGTAGGGGTCCCAGTTGCGGTTGCCCCAGAGCACGGGGATGTCGATGCCGCGGCGGTCGAGTTCTGCTTCGAGTGCGGCGCGGAGCACGCGGTTCTGGGCGTTGATCGGGCTGATGCCGCCGAAGTGGCGGTAGTGCGTCGCGACCTCTTCGAGGCGTTCCTCCGGGATGCCGCGGCCGCCCGTGACGTTGCGGAGGAAGGGGATCACGTCGGCCTGCCCCTCGGGTCCTCCGAAGCCGGCCAGGAGGATGGCGTCGTACGCGCTCACTACTGGAGCACCTCGACGAGTTCCGCGGTGGAGATGCGGCGCCCGGTGTAGAACGGGACCTCTTCGCGCACGTGGCGGCGGGCCTCGGTGTTGCGGAGCTCGCGCATGAGGTCGACGAGCTCGGTGAGCTCGTCGCTCTCGATCGGGAGGAGCCATTCGTAGTCGCCGAGGGCAAAGGCGGAGACGGTGTTCGCGATCGCACCGCGGAAGGCGGCACCCTTGCGGCCGTGGTCAGCGAGCATGGCGCTGCGCTCGGCCTCGGGGAGCAGGTACCACTCGTAGCTGCGGACGAACGGGTAGACGGTCAGCCAGGCCTTCGGTTCGACGCCGCGGAGGAAGCCGGGCACGTGGCTCTTGTTGAATTCGGCGTCGCGGTGC
>NZ_JASJVF010000306.1:0-3330 GCF_035019805.1 Cryobacterium sp. 10I1 | reverse complement strand
CAGCAGGGCCGGGGCCTTGCCGAGCCGGGCGCGCTGTTCGAGGAGCGCGGCGAGCACGGGAGCCCTGAGGCCTTCGGTGAGCGAGAAGTCGGCGTCGCGGCCCGCGCACGCGAGGGCTCGGTCGAACGTGGAGGCGCGCGAAAGTGTGGCAATTACGCCGTGGAGGGTCACCCGGCAATTCTACGCAGCACCGCCGACAGTCGCCTTTCCGGTCGACAGTCGCCGCCACACCGGTGACTCTCGACCGGAACGGCGATTCTCGCGGTCGGGACGGTCACTGTCGCGGACGGTCACTGTCGCGGGCGGGTCAGGGCGCGTGGAACTTCTGCTGGGCGACGGTGACGCCCTCCGCCGCGATCAGCTGGATCGCATCCGCTGCGTCTTCGAGCAGGTTCGGCAGGGTCTCGCGCTCGACCTTGGAGAAGTCGTGCAACACGAAGTCGGCCGGCGCCTGGCGACCGGGCGGGCGGCCCAGGCCGAGGCGGATACGCACGAAGTCCTTCGTGCCGATGGCCGCGATGATGTCGCGGAGCCCGTTGTGGCCCCCGTGACCGCCGCCGACCTTGATCTTGAGCGTGTCGAATGGCAGGTCGAGCTCGTCGTGCACGACGATCAGGCGATCCGGTTCGAGCGAGTAGAACCGCAGCAGGGCGGCCACCGGTCCGCCGGACACGTTCATATAGGTGTTCGGCGTCGCGAGCACGAGCCCGGGGCCCCCGGGGAAACTGCGCCCGGAAGCAACCGTCGAGTTGGTCTTGTGGGTCTTGAAATTCGCCGACAGTCGGTCGGCGAGCACGGCGGTCACCATGTGGCCGACGTTGTGGCGGTTTCCGGCGTAGTCGGGCCCGGGGTTACCGAGCCCGACTACGAGCCAGAGATTCTCGTCCAGGGAAATCCTCCTTGTTCGACGAGATCAGGCAGAAAGCGTGAAGCGAATGCTACTCGGCGGGGGCTTCCTCGACAACGGCCTCGGCGTCGGCGTCGGCAACGGCCTCTTCCTCTTCCTCGGCCTCGGGCAGGTGCACGCTGATGACGACGGCGTCTGCATCGGAGATGAGCACGGCACCGTCGGGAAGGACGATCTCGCCGGCCTTGATCTGGGCACCCTCGTCGAGGCCATCGACGTTGACAACGATGTTCTGCGGGATGTTGGTCGCTTCGACCTCGAGCAGCAGGCTCTTGATGTCCAGGTCGATGACGTTTCCGGCGATGATCTCACCGGTCAGGTGCACGGCGACGTCAACCTGGACCTTTTCACCCTTGCGGATGACGATGAGGTCGAGGTGTTCGATGATCTGACGGACCGGGTCCTTCTGGACGTCCTTGACGAGGGTCAGGTGGGTCTCGCCGTTGACCTCGAGCTCGAGCACCGCGTTGGCGCGACGCAGGATCAGGCCGATCTGGTGGGACGGAAGTGCAACGTGCACCGGGTCGGTGCCGTGGCCGTAGATGACGGCCGGAATCTTGCCGAGCACGCGCAGCTTGCGGGCCGCACCCTTGCCGAACTTGGTGCGCAGGTCGGCATCGATCTTGTTGTCGATGACCTTTTTGTCCTTGGCCTCAGCCATGATGTGTCTCCTTGTCAGGCCTCTACGGCCCAGATCAGTTGCGCAGCCGATGGCCGCGCGTATGGGTGCTGGTTCAACTCGAACGCGTGTCGCGTGAGGAAAGGCCGTGAAGCATTTCGCCGCGTCGATAACGGATGCCGAGCGTGCGTGACACGCCTGGCAGCCCTCGCCGAAGTTCAACTGCTAAGCCTAGCGGAGTGTGCGGGAACCTTGCACCAGCATCCGCCCGCCCCCGTCGGGCAGGTGCCCAGCCCGACCGACTAACCTTGAACATGGTTCTAGACCAACCATTTTGAAGGAGCGAACGTGACCGAAACCGGTACAGCACAGGCAAATATTGGCGTCGTCGGACTGGCGGTGATGGGCTCGAATCTCGCCCGCAACCTCGCCAGCCGGGAGGGGAACACCGTCGCGGTCTACAACCGCTCGTACGTGCGCACCCAGACCCTCATGACGGAACACCCCGAGGCCGGCTTCGTCGCCTCGGAGACCATCGAGGACTTCGTCGCGTCGCTGAGCCGCCCGCGCACCGCCATCATCATGGTCCAGGCCGGAAAGGGCACGGACGCGGTCATCAGCCAGCTCGCCGAGCTGTTCGAGCCCGGCGACATCATCGTCGACGGCGGCAACGCGGACTTCCACGACACCATCCGCCGCGAAAAGGCGATCAGCGCGACCGGCATCAACTTCGTCGGCGCCGGCATCTCCGGCGGCGAAGAGGGCGCGCTCAAGGGCCCGAGCATCATGCCCGGCGGCTCCGCGCTCGCCTACGAGACCCTCGGCCCGATCCTCGAGTCGATCGCCGCCGTCGTCGACGGCGTGCCGTGCGTCACCCACATCGGCACCGACGGCGCAGGCCACTTCGTCAAGATGGTGCACAACGGCATCGAATACGCCGACATGCAGCTCATCGCCGAGGCGTACGACCTGCTCCGTCATGTGACCGGCCACTCCCCCGCCGCCATCGCCGACGTGTTCACCGAGTGGAACAAGGGCGACCTCGAGAGCTACCTGATCGAGATCACCGCCGAGGTGCTCCGCCAGGTCGACGCCGAGACCGGACTGCCGTTCATCGACATCGTCCTCGACGAGGCCGGCTCCAAGGGAACCGGCGTCTGGACCGTGCAGAACGCGCTCGACCTCGGCGTGCCCGTCGCCGGAATCGCGGAGGCCGTGTTCGCCCGCGCCGTGTCGAGCCACCCCGAGCAGCGCGGACCGGTGCGCGCCTCGATCAGCGCCCGCCCCGAGATCGCCGTCGTCGGCCACACCTTCGTCGACGACGTGCGCCAGGCGCTCTACGCGTCGAAGGTCGTCGCGTACGCGCAGGGCTTCGACGAGATCATCGCCGGTGCCGCCAAGTACAACTGGAGCATCGACAAGGGCGCCGTCGCCACGATCTGGCGCGGCGGCTGCATCATCCGCGCCCAGTTCCTGAACCGCATCGTGGATGCCTACGCGAACGACCCGTCGATCCCGACGCTGCTCGTCGACCCGTTCTTCGCCGCGGCCGTCGCCGCCGGCGAGTCGGCCTGGCGTCGCGTCGTCTCGACCGCTGCGCTTTCGGGCATCCCGGTTCCCGGCTTCGCCTCGGCCCTGAGCTACTTCGACTCGCTCGCCGCGGAACGTCTGCCCGCCGCCCTCGTGCAGGGCCAGCGCGACTTCTTCGGAGCGCACACATACAAGCGCGTCGACAAGCCCGGCGTGTTCCACACCCTGTGGTCGGGCGACCGCACCGAAATCGCCACGGAGGCCTCCACTCACT
>NZ_JASJVF010000305.1:0-3343 GCF_035019805.1 Cryobacterium sp. 10I1 | reverse complement strand
CTACACCGGCATGGCCAGGGCCATCGTCGACCTCGACCGGGAAGTGCTCATCGGCGTCACGTTCGTGGGCCAGGACGTCGCGGAACTCCTGCACGCGGCGACCATCGCCGTCGTCGGCGAGGTACCGATGAGCCGGCTCTGGCACGCGGTCCCGGCCTACCCCACGATGAGCGAAGTCTGGCTGCGCCTGCTGGAGGCATACGGCAGGCCGTAGCGCGGCATCCGCTGCCCGCAGCCGGCGCTGACGGCGGCTGACAGCCGCTGACAGCGCACGGCAGCGGGGCGACAGCGGGGGAATTGTCTACTGGTGTCCTACCCAGGAGGCACCATGACCGCAGCAATCGAAGCCCGCGGGCTCACCAAACGATTCGGCACGACCCAGGCACTCGCCGGAATCGACCTCACCGTCGAACCCGGCCGGGTGCTCGGCGTCCTCGGCCCCAACGGCGCGGGCAAGACCACCGCCGTGCGCATTCTCGCGACCCTGCTGAAGCCCGACGCCGGCACCGTCACGGTCGCCGGCTTCGACGTCGTCACCCACCCCGTCGACGTGCGCCGCCGGATCGGCCTGACCGGCCAGTACGCGAGCGTCGACGAGGACCTGCGCGGCGTCGAGAACCTCGTGATGATCGGGCGCCTCCTCGGGCTGTCCCGCTCCGATGCGAAGGCCCGCGCCGCCGAGCTCCTCGAGGAATTCGAGCTGACCGACGCCGGTGGCCGCCTCGCCAAGACCTATTCCGGCGGCATGCGCCGCCGCCTCGACCTCGCGGCCTCGCTCATCGGCCGTCCGAGCGTCGTCTTCCTCGACGAACCGACCACGGGCCTCGACCCCGCCAAGCGCGACGACGTCTGGGAGATGATCCGCACCCTCGTGCGCCAGGGCACGACCGTGCTGCTGACGACGCAGTACCTCGAAGAAGCGGATGCCCTCGCGAACGAGATCACCGTCATCGACCACGGTCTCGTCATCGCCCACGACACCCCGGAGGGCCTGAAGCGCCAGGTCGGCGGGCAGACCCTCGAGGTGCGGCCGGCCGACGACCGGGACCTGGACCGCGTCACCGCCCTGCTCGCCTCCGTCGGCACCCGCGCCCCCGAGTTTCCAGCCCCGAGCCTCGTCTCGGTCCCCGTCGCCGGCGCGGATGCCCTCACCGCGACCGTCGCCCGGCTGCACGCCGAGAACATCGCCGTCACCGAGCTCTCGCTGCGGCTCCCGAGCCTCGACGAGGTCTTCTACTCCCTGACCGGTCACACGCCGGCAGTACCCTCGGCGCCCGGCCTCGTCACGGAAGGAGCCGCATCATGATCGTCCGCGACTCGCTGATCCTCGCCCAGCGCACCGTCACCAAGATGGTGCGGAACCCCGAGCAGTTCCTCGACGTCTCGGTGCAGCCGATCGTGATGACGGTGATCTTCGTGTTCATCTTCGGCGGCGCGATCGCCGGGACGAGCCAGGACTACCTCCAGTTCGCGCTTCCCGGCATCATCGTGCAGACGATCATGACCACGGCGATGACCATCGGCGTCAACCTCAACTCCGACCTGAAGAACGGGGTGTTCGACCGGTTCCGGTCCCTGCCGATCGCCCGGTCCGCACCCCTCATGGGCGCCGTGACCGGCGACGTGGTGCGGCACAGCATCGCGATCGGCGTCACCCTCGCCTTCGGCGCGGCGATCGGCTTCCGCTTCCTGACCCCGTGGTACTCGGTTGTGACGGCCATCGTGCTCATGATCGTGTTCGCGATGAGCCTGTGCTGGACATCCGTGTTCATCGGCATGCTCGCCCGCAGCTCGGGCGCCGTGCAGGGCTTGTCGTTCCTGATCGTCTTTCCGCTCACCTTCGGCTCCTCGGCGTTCGTGCCCGCGGCGACCATGCCCGGCTGGCTCCAGGGCTGGGTCGCGATCAACCCGGTCACCCACGTCACAGACGCGATGCGCGGCCTCCTGGTCGGCAACTCGATCATGACCCCGGGCACAAGCGTCGGCGGCGAAGTCCTCTGGGTGCTGCTCTCCTGCGTCGTCCTCGTCGGCGTCTTCTTCCCCCTGGCGATGCGCGCATACCGCACGAAGCTCTAACGCGATTCCCTCCCGCGCGCGGGGGGCGGGATCAGCCGGCCGGGTCGATCAGGGCGCGAAGGGTCGCGAGGGCGTGCGGGCGCGAGGAGGGCGCCGGCGTCGCCCGGTCGATGCCCTGGGCGGCGGCGGCCTGTTCGATCGCGATCGCTCTCGGTTCGAGGCGGTCGTATGCCCCGATGATCGCAGACGAGAGGTCGAGCGCCCGCACGGCCTCCTCGACCTGCCCGCGGGCGAGCGCGAGGCCGCCGAGACTCAGTGCGACCTGGCCGATCACGGGGTGGTCGAGGCTCGCGATCGCGGCGCCGGCGGCCACTCGAATGGCCCGCTCCGCGGCATCCCCGTCGCCCTGAAGCAGCTCGAGCTCCGCGCGGCGCACCCCGATCATGGCGACGAGCTGGGCGGGCATGTTCGGCCAGCCGGACGCGAGGTCCTCGATCCTGGCGAGCCGGGCGCTCGCGGCTCCCGTGTCGCGGTCGTTCAGGTCGAGCACGAGTGCGGTGGCCTCGGCCTGGATCACGGTGAAGATATTGCCGGACTCCGCAGCCCCGGCGAGGAGTTCATCCGCGCGCTCCCGCGCCGCCGCGAGCCTGCCCTGCCGCAGCATGATCGACACGGCGAGCGCCTGCTGCTGGGCGAGGTCCCAGCTCGAGGTGATGCGGCTCATGTTCGCGGTCGACGCGTCCGTCACGTCGAGCGCCTCGTCCAGGCGCCCCTGCAGGCTGAACCACTCCGCGCGCATCTGCTGCGCGAGGGCGAGGCCCCAAAGGTCGCCGATCGCCTCGAACGCGCGCACGGCCTGGGCGGATGCCTCGCCGAGCTCGGCGATGTCGCCGCGGTTCTGCGCCGTGGCGGCCCGGATCACGTGCAGCATGGCCGCGGGCCAGGGATCAAGGCCGAGTTCCTCGCCGCTCGGGATCCGCACCCGCAGCATCCAGCCCTCCTCGCCGAACGAGGTCCGGAACGCGGACAGGAGCGGGAAGGCGAGCTGCATCAGTTCGCCGCCCCTCCCCGGCGGGTCCTGCGCCCACGCGTCGAACGCACGCCGTGCGGCCTCGGCGAGCGCCTCGGGGACGAGTGCCGAGTCACGAGCGGCATCGGGATTGGCCTCCTCTGCGGAGAAGGCCCGGACGACCGGCGTGAACAGCACAATGGCGCGTGCTTCATCGCTGTCGACCTCTGCGGCCAGTTCGCTCACCGCGACCGTCGCCCGGCTGCACGCCGAGAACATCGCCGTCACCGAGCTCTCGCTGCGGCTCCCGAGCCTCGA
>NZ_JASJVF010000304.1:0-3405 GCF_035019805.1 Cryobacterium sp. 10I1 | reverse complement strand
GGCAATCTGGTCTTCGAGAAGTCGGCCCGCAACTTCAACCCGCCGGCAGCGATGGCCGGCCGGATCACCATCGCCGAGGTCGACGAGCTCGTCGAACCGGGCGAGATCGATCCGGACGACGTGCACCTCGCCGGCATCTACGTGCAACGGATCGTGCAGCTGAACCACGCGGATGCGCATGACCTCCCGATCGAGAAGGTCACGACCCGGCCACGGCCGGGAGACGCCGCCGCGGCCGCGGCATCCGCCCATACCGCCAGAACGGAAGGCTGACATGCCCCTGACCCGCAACGAGATGGCGGCCCGAGCCGCGCAGGAACTCGCCCCCGACAGCTACGTCAACCTCGGGATCGGCCTGCCGACCCTGATCCCGAACTTCCTGCCGGAGGGGGTGCACGTCATCCTGCATTCGGAGAACGGGGTGCTCGGCGTCGGGGCGTACCCGTGGGAGGGCGAGGAGGACCCGAAACTGATCAACGCCGGCAAGGAGACCATCACCGTCAATCCCGGTGCGGCGTACTTCGACTCCGCGCAGAGCTTCGGCATGATCCGTGCCGGGGTCATCGACGTGGCCGTTCTCGGCGCGATGCAGGTCTCGGAGACGGGAGACATCGCGAACTGGGCCGTGCCGGGCAAGATGATCAAAGGTATGGGCGGGGCGATGGACCTCGTGCACGGCGCCGATACCGTGATCGTCGTGATGGAGCATGTCACGCGTGCCGGCGAGCACAAGATCGTGGCGGAGTGCTCCCTTCCCCTGACCGGCAAGCACGTGGTCACCCGGATCATCACCGACCTCGCGGTGATCGACGTCACCGGGGAGGGGCTCGTGCTGCGGGAGGTCGCTCCGGGTCTCACCGTCGCGGAGGTGCAGGCCGCGACCGGGGCGCGGCTGCTCGTGCCCGCGGAACCGGGCGTCATCCGCACCCTGCTGTCAGGGGTCGGCGCATGAACGAGCGGATGCGCGAGGTCGTCATCTGCGAACCGGTGCGCACCCCGATCGGGCGCTTCGGCGGGATGTTCGCCACGGTCGCGCCGGCCGACCTCGCCGCCGCCGTGATCGCGGCCCTGCTGGAACGTACCGGCATCGACGGGGGTGTGATCGACGACGTGATCCTCGGGCAGGCCTACCCGACCGCGGAGGCGGCATCCGTCGCCCGCGTCGCCGCCCTCAACGCCGGCCTGCCGGTGACCGTCGGCGGGCTCCAACTCGACCGGCGGTGCGGCTCCGGCCTGCAGGCCGTGCTCGACGCGGCGATGCAGGTGCAGACCGGCATCAGCGACGTCGTCGTGGCCGGCGGGGTCGACTCGATGAGCCAGGCGCCGTTCTACACCGTCGATTCCCGTTTCGGAATCACGGCCGGGCCGGGCCTGCTGCTGCGCGACGCGCTCAGCCGTGGCCGGGAGACCGCCGGCGGCCGCAACTACCCGGTTCCCGGCGGCATGCTCGAGACCGCGGAGAACCTGCGCCGGGAGTACGGCATCGGTCGTACCGAGCAGGACGAGCTCGCCGTGCGGTCCCAGCAGCGCGCCGCGGCGGCCGTTGCAGAGGGCCGCTTCGACGCCGAAATCGTTCCGGTCACGGTTCCGGGGCGAAAGGGCGCCGTCGTCGTCTCCCGCGACGAAACCCCGCGGCCGGACACGACCCTGGCCGGTCTCGCCGGGCTGCGTCCCATTCTCGTGAAGACGGATGCCGCCGCGACGGTCACCGCCGGAAACGCGAGCGGGCAGAACGACGCCGCCGCCGTGTGCCTCGTGACGACCCCTGAGCGCGCCGCGGAGCTCGGGCTCACCCCGCTCGTGCGCCTCGTGACGTGGGCAAGGGCCGGCGTCGAGCCCTCGCGGATGGGCATCGGGCCGGTGCCCGCAACGAAGAAGGCCCTCGAACGCGCAGGCCTCACCCTCGCGGACATTGACCTGATCGAGCTCAATGAGGCATTCGCCGCGCAGGTGCTCGCGGTCAGCCGGGAGTGGAAATTCACCGACGCCGACTGGGAACGCACCAACGTGAACGGTTCCGGCATCTCCCTGGGTCACCCCGTCGGTGCCACCGGCGCACGCATCCTGGCGACCGCGAGCAGGCACCTGCACCGCACCGGGGGGCAGTACCTGCTCGAGACCATGTGCATCGGGGGTGGACAGGGCCTCGCCGCCGTCTTCGAACGGGTGTGATGGGAGGCGATCGCTGTCCGGTCGCTCGGGCCGGGCATCCGGTGCGCGCAAGCCGAAGCAGGAGCCGACCGTGCGCTCCGCAGTTGGCGGCCGTGCTCAGGCGGCCGGGGGCCGGAACGCGAGCGCGAGCTCGACGAGCAGGCGGGCTCCGAAACCGGTCGGTCCCTTGGTCCGCCAGGAGTCGTCGGAGTCCGACTGCATCGGGCCGCACATGTCGACGTGCGCCCAGGGGGTGTCGCCGACGAAGTCCGCGAGGAACAGGGCAGCGGTCGTCGCGCCGGCGAACGGCCCGCCGAGGTTCGACATGTCCGCGACGTCCGAGTCGAGCTGGTTGCGGTAGCGGCGGTCGAGCGGAAGTTGCCAGACTGTCTCGTCGGTGAGGTCGGATGCCGCGCGCACCTGGTCGATGATGTCCTGGTCGTTGCCGAACAGCGCCGCCATCATCGGGCCGAGCGAGACGAGCGCGGCCCCGGTGAGGGTCGCGAGGTCGACGATGGCGTCAACGCCCTCTTCGGTGGCGAGGACGAGCCCGTCCGCCATCACGAGCCGCCCCTCCGCGTCGGTGTTCTTGACTTCGACGGTCGTGCCGCCGCGGATCGTGAGGACGTCACCCATCGCGGTCGCCGAACCGGAGGGCATGTTGTCTGTGCACATCAGATAGGCGGTCACGGCGTTCGTGCAGCCGAGTTCTGTGAGCGCAGTCATCGCGGCGAAGATCGCGCCGGCACCGGACATGTCCATCTTCATCGCGAGGTGCGTGACATCGCCCGGCTTGAGAGCGATCCCGCCGGAGTCGTACATGATGCCCTTGCCGACGAGGGCGAGGTGCCCGGTCGGCTGTTCGGAGGGGCGATACCGGACCTCGATCATCCGGGGCTCTTCGATGCTGCCGGCATTGACGCCGAGGAGGCCGCCGCAGCCGAGCTCGATGAGTTCCGCCTTGTCGAAGACGCTCACCTCGAGCCCGAATTGCGGTGCGAGAGCCTCTGCGAAGTCGCCGAAGACCGTCGCCGTGAGATGGGAGGGCGGGGCGGCCGCAAGGTCGCGCGCGAGGGCCGTCGCCCGGGCGAGGGCGAGGCCGCGTGCGACGCCGCCTGCGTGTGCGGTGCTCCCGACGAGGTCGAGCGCTTCGAGGGGAATGTGGGTGGTCGCCGTTTTGAGTTCGAGGTAGCGATAGCGTGCGAGCACGGCGCCCTCGACGACGGCCGCGCTGGCCGCGACCGGGTCGAGCCC
>NZ_JASJVF010000303.1:0-3476 GCF_035019805.1 Cryobacterium sp. 10I1 | reverse complement strand
CCGCCTGCTCGAGGATCGTCGGTGCGTTCCGGGAGCCGAGGAAGAGGAACTCGGTGCGGAACAGGCCGACACCTTCCGCGCCCAGTTCGACGGCCCTGGCGGCGCCGTCGGCGGAACCGAGGTTCGCGAGGAGCGGGATCGGGGTACCGTCCCGGAGTCGGCCGGGGCCGGTCGGGGCCTGGGCGCGCAGGGCGCGGGCACGGATGCGGGCTTCGGCCGTTTCGACTTCGGCCTCCGTCGGGGAGACGGTCACGGTGCCGGCTGCGGCGTCCACGATCACGAGGGTGCCGTCGGCGAGGTCGGTTGCCCCTGTGGCGCCGACGATCGCGACAATCGCCTTGTCGCGGGCGAGGATCGCGGTGTGGGAGGTCGGGCCGCCGTCACTCGTGACGAGACCGAGCACGCGGGTGAGGTCGAGCAGCGCGGTGTCGGCGGGGGCGAGGTCATGGGCGACGAGGATGAACGGTTCTTCCTGCTCCGGCACGCCGGGGGCTGCCCGGCCGCCGAGCTGGGCGATGACCCGCTGGGACACGTCGTCGAGGTCTGCCGCACGCTCGGCGAGGTACCCGCCGAGTTCGGTGAGCTGGTCGCGGAAAGTGGAGAAGGCCTCGAACACGGCGCGTTCCGCGGTCTTGCCGGTCGCGAGCCGTTCGGTGAGGTCGTCGACGAGGGTGGGGTCCTCTGCCATCATGGCCTGGGCTTCGAGGACTTCCTGGGCCGCTCCGCCTGCGCGTTCGGCGCGGCCTTCGAGGTCGACGGCGACAAAACGCTGCGCGGCCGCGGCTCGGGCGCCTTCGTCCTCCGGGGTGAGTGCGCTGGGGGTGTCGGTCGGTTCCGGGAGCGGTTCGGGCATCCGCAGCACCCGGCCGATGGCCACGCCCTGGCCGATGCCGGTTCCGGTCAGGTCTGTGCCGGACGTGGCGGATGCCGTCGCGAGGCTCATACCGCGACCCGCGTTTCGGAGGTCGCCGCGTCCGCGGCAGGCAGGTCGTGGTCGGCGGCGAGCAGGGATACGAGGGTGTCGAGGGTGGCACTGGCCCCGTCGTCGACGGTCGCGATGGTGACCTCGTCGCCGCTGCCGAGGCCGAGGGAGATCACGGCGAGGATGCTGGCGGCGTTGACCGCCTTGCCGCCGGCCTTTTCGATGGTGACCTTGACGCCGGAGTCGGCTGCCGCCTTGGTGAAGAGTTTCGCGGGGCGGGCGTGCAGGCCGTTCGCCGAGCCGATTCGAACTGTGCGTTCAATCATCGGTGGGGTTCCTTCCGGTGGAGAGTGGAGTGCTGTACTGGGTCATGCCACGGCTGCGAGCGCCGCGTCGAGTGCTTCGGCTCCGTCGCGGGCCGCGAAGATCGTGTCGGCCAGGAGAGCGCAGCCCACGCCGTGTTCGGCCGCCTGCGCCCGGATCTCGGGGAATCGTGCGGCCAGGTGCGGGCCGACGAGCAGGGCGTCGATGCCGTCGAGGGCATCGGGGAGTTCTGTTTCGCTGGCCGCGGCGACCGTGGCGACCAGGCCACGCTCGGAAATGGTCCGGCGCATCCGCAGCGCGACGAAGGTGCTGGACGCGCCCGCACCACAGATCACAAGAATCCTCATTGACTCAGCCTTTCGGTGTTTCGACTCTTTCAGTTTCGTCCGATGGCCTGGCCCCGGCCAGTAGAGCTGTTTCCGCACCCCCGGAAACACGGCGCGGGAATACCGGAGGGGTGCAGCATGATTGACTAGCTACGACAATGTGGAGTTTTGTGCGATGAGCGACAAACAAACGCGGATGCTGGAGTATCTGTCGCAGACGCCGGTCTGGGTGACCGCCGGCGAACTCGCCGACCACCTCGGGGTGACCCCTCGGACCGTGCGCAGTTACGTGACGAACGTGAAGGCGGCGGCGCATCCGCTCGACGTGATCGAATCGGGGACGGCCGGGTACCGGTTGGATCTCGAGGCGTACGCCGTGTTCCGGTCGAGCCGCAAGCCGGTCGAGCCGGACACCAGGCAGAACCGGCTCTATGCCCTCGTCAGGCGGCTCACCGAGTCGGACAGCGGCCTCGACGTGTACAGCCTCGCGGCGGAGCTCTTCGTGAGTGATTCGACGATCGAGGCCGATCTCGCCCGGGTGCGGTCGCTGCTGCCGGAGACCGGGCTCACGCTCGGGAGGCGCGGCAGCGTCGTGACCCTGGCCGGATCGGAGACGGACCGGCGCCGGCTGCTCAGCCGGATGTTCCGCGAGGAGACCGACCGCGGGATGCTCAACCTCGAGACCATCCAGCGCGAGTTCGCGTCGAAGAGCCTCAGCGCGTTCAAGACCGACCTGATCGCCATGCTCGACGCCCAGGGCTATTTCGTGAACGAGTACGGCACCAACGACGTGCTCCTGCACGTGGCGATCGCCGTCGACCGCGTCACCAAGCGCGCCGCGCCGCTCCCCGCCGAGCCGGAGGCCACTCCCCCTGACGAGATGACCAGGGCCCTCGCCGTGCTCATCAAGCGGCACTTCGACGTCGAGCTCGCGCTCGGGGACCTCGACTACATCGGACTCCTCCTCACCACCCGGGTGATCACGCCGGGTCACGACCAGCCGGCGAAGAAGCTCATCGAGAACTTCGTGCGCCCGGAGGACCTCGACGCGGTCAGGCAGATCGTGACGCAGGCGAGCGAGGAATTCCTCGTCGACCTCACCGAGGAGACGTTCATCGTGCGGCTCACCCTGCACGTGCGGAACCTGATCAACCGCGCCCAGGACCGGTCATTCGCACACAATCCGCTCACCCGGTCCATCAAGACGGGCTACCCGATGATCTACGAGCTCGCGGTGTACATCGCGAGCCAGTTGCAGCGCCAGGAGCGGATCGTGATCAACGACGACGAGATCGCGTACATCGCGATGCACGTCGGCGCGCACCTGCAGCAGCAGTCCCGCCGGGTCGACCTCGTCAGCTGCGCTATCGTCTGCCCGAACTATTACGACATGCACGTCCTGCTGCGGGAACGCATCGAACGTGTCCTCGGCGATGAGCTCGAGGTCGTCTCCGTCGTCACGAGGAGCGACGTGGACTGGAGCGGGCTCGAGGCCGACCTCGTGCTCACGACGATCGATCCGGGCAGCCTCGGCGACGGGATCATCGTCATCCAGCCGTTCCTGACCGAAGCCGACATCGAGCGGGTCCGGAAGGCCGCGAGCCGGGTGCGCCGGCTGCGCAGGCGCGCACATCTCAAGGACGACCTGCTGCAGTTCTTCGACGCCTCGCTGTTCTCGCACAACTTCTACGCGAACGACGAAAACGCCATGATCCGCGCGCTCGGCGACCGGATGGCCGCTCAGGGCATCATCGAGCCCGAGTACATCGTCGGCGCGATCGAGCGCGAACTGATGAGTTCGACGGCGTTCACCGACAACCTGGCCGTGCCGCACTCGATGTCGATGACCGCGAACCGCACGTCGATCGCGATCGTGATCAACGACACCCCGATGGACTGGGGCG
>NZ_JASJVF010000302.1:0-3521 GCF_035019805.1 Cryobacterium sp. 10I1 | reverse complement strand
GTGCACGTCCGCGGCCGGGGAGGCGTTGGAGAGATGGCTGAAGATGCCGCGGACGTGCACGAGGCCGTCCCGTTCGAAGCCGGAGCCGAGCGCGAAGACCTCGGCCCAGTCCGGCCCGTTCAGGCCATTGCGGCTGAGGCCGGTGTCGAGCTTCAGGTGGACATTGGCGACGCGGCCGAGCCGGCCGGCGGCATCCGCTATGGTCCGCAGCTGGCAGGCGGACGAGACACCCAGGTCGATGTCCCTGGCGATCGCGGCCTCGAAATCCGTGTCGGGCCCGTGCAGCCAGGCGAGGAGCGGGGCCTCGATGCCGGCGTCCCTGAGCGCGTGCGCTTCGGTGAGATCGGCGACGCCGAGCCAGTCGGCCCCCGCGGCGAGGGCGGTGCGGGCGACGGGGACCGCGCCGTGGCCATACGCATTGGCCTTGACGACGGCCATGAAATGCGGGGTGCCGATCGTGGCGCGCAGGTGGGCGACGTTCGCGGCGATCGCACCGAGGTCGATGACGGCCTCGCGGAACTCGCTCACGATGCACCCTCGAGCACGACGAAGGCGCAGGCGACGCCCGCATCGTGGGTCATCGTGAGGTGCACGGAGTCGACGCCGCGCGCACGCAGCACCTCGGCCATGACCCCGCTCAGCCGGAATCCGGGGTTACCGTGCGCGTCGCTCACGACTTCCATCTCCTGCCAGCTCGTGCCCGCGCTGTCGCCGAGCGCCTTGATCAGTGCTTCCTTGGCCGCGAACCGCGCCGCGAGGGAGTGGGTGGGCAGGCCGCGTTCTGCGGCCGCGAACAGCCGGGGAACGAGTCCGGGCGTGCGCAGAACCTGCCGGTCGAACCGGTCGAGGTCGACGATGTCGACGCCGATGCCACGAATCACGCCCGCGACCGCCTGCCCGTCCCCACTCCGTCCGCGCTTATTCGACCGTGACCGACTTCGCGAGGTTGCGGGGCTGGTCGACGTCGAGGCCCTTGACCGTTGCCAGCTCCATCGCGAAGATCTGCATCGGCACGACCGCGAGGAACGGCTCGAACAGCGGCGAGGCGAGCGGGATCCGCAGTACGGTGTCCGCGAACGGCAGAACGGCCACGTCGCCCTCTTCGGCGATCGCGATGATGCGAGCGCCGCGGGCGCGGATCTCCTGGATGTTCGAGACGACCTTGGGGTGCAGGTGCGCGGAACCGCGCGGGCTCGGCACGACGACGAAGACGGGCTGGCCGGGCTCGATCAGCGCGATCGGACCGTGCTTGAGCTCGCCGGCAGCGAAACCCTCTGCGTGGATATACGCGAGTTCCTTGAGCTTGAGCGCACCCTCGAGGGCGATCGGGAAACCGACGTGGCGGCCGAGGAACAGCACGGCACGGGTGTCCGACATCCAGGCGGCGAGTTCGTGCACGGCGCTCTCCTGGAGCAGGGTGGTCGCGATCTTTGCGGGAATGGCCTGCAGCTCGACGATCTGGGCCGCGGCATCCGCTTCGGTCATGCTGCCGCGCACGCGGGCGAGGTGCAGGGCGAAGAGGTAGAGGGCGGCGATCTGGGCGGTGAAGCCCTTCGTCGAGGCCACGGCGACCTCTGGGCCGGCGTGCGTGTAGATCACGGCGTCGGACTCGCGGGGGATGGTCGCACCCTGGGTGTTGCAGATCGAGATGGCCTTGGCGCCGGACTCCCTGGCGAACTTGACCGCCATCAGGGTGTCCATGGTCTCGCCGGACTGGCTGATGGAGATGATCAGGGTCTCCGGGTTCAGCACCGGGTCGCGGTAGCGGAACTCGTGGCTGAGCTCGACGTCGACGGGCACGCGGGTCCACTTCTCGATCGCGTACTTGGCGACGTAGCCGGCGTTCGCCGCGGTACCGCAGGCGACGATGACGATCCGGCGGATGCCGGCGAGCACGTCGTCGCCGAAGGCCTCGAGCTCGGGCACGACGGCCTGGCCCTCGTGGATGCGGCCGAGGAGCGTGTTGGCGATGGCGTCCGGCTGCTCGGAGACCTCCTTGGCCATGAAGCTGGACCAACCGCCCTTTTCGGCGGCGGAGGCGTCCCAGGCGATGTCGAATTCCTCGAACTCGACGGCGTTGCCGTCGAAGTCCGTGATGGTGACGACCTCAGGGGTGATCGTGACGATCTGATCCTGGCCGACGGCGACGGCCCGGCGGGTGAACTCGACGAACGCTGCGACGTCGGAGCCGAGGAAGTTCTCCCCGTCGCCGAGACCGATCACGAGCGGAGAGTTGCGACGGGCGCCGACGACGACACCGGGCTGGTCCTGGTGCACCGCGAGGAGGGTGAATGCGCCGTCCAGGCGGCCGACGACGCTCAGGAACGCGGCGCTCAGGTCGCCAAGGCGCTGGTATTCGCGGCCGAGCAGCACTGCGGCGACCTCGGTGTCGGTCTCGCTCTCGAAGGTGAAGCCCTCGGAGAGGAGCTCCTCCTTGAGAACGGAGAAGTTTTCGATAATGCCGTTATGGATAAGGGCGAGCTTGCCGTTGTCACCGAGGTGCGGATGCGCATTCGCGTCGGTCGGTCCGCCATGGGTGGCCCAGCGGGTGTGGCCGATGCCGGTACGGCCGTTGTTCATCGGGTTGCCTTCGAGGTCCCCGGCCAGAATGGCGAGCTTACCGGCCCGTTTCCTGGTGTTCAGCACGCCGTCATCGTCGATGACCGCGATCCCCGCCGAGTCGTACCCCCGGTATTCCAGTCTCCGCAACCCCCTCATCAGGACCTCGACGCTTTTATCTTCCCCGACATAACCCACGATTCCGCACATAGCCCCGATTTTAGTCCGACTAAGCTGTGTGGAATGTCCGATCCAGCCGCGAGCCTCTGGAACAACGGCCACACCACACCGTTCGTCGAGCTGGATCGAGCGGACTGGGCGGCCCTTGCACCCACCACCCAGCTCCCCCTCCGTGAGACCGAGATCGTGCAGTTGCGCGGCCTCGGCGAGCCGCTCGACCTCGGCGAGGTGACCGATGTCTACCTGCCCGTCAGCCGCCTGCTCAACCTCTATGCCGCTGGAGCAAGCCAGTTGCACCGGGCGACGAGCGACTTCCTCGGCGAACGTGCCCGGCGCACCCCGTTCGTGATCGGCGTCGCCGGGTCCGTCGCCGTCGGCAAGTCGACGATCGCCCGGCTCCTGCGCGAACTGCTGGCCCGCTGGGAGGACACTCCCCGGGTCGAACTCGTGACGACCGACGGGTTCCTCTTCCCGAACGCCGAACTGGCCCGGCGGGGACTGATGGCTCGCAAGGGATTTCCAGAGTCGTACGACCGGCGATCCCTGCTCCGATTCGTGTCCGCCGTCAAGGGCGGCGCCGCCGAGGTGCGGGCTCCGTTCTATTCGCACCTGAACTACGACATCGTTCCCGACGCGCAGATCGTGGTGCGCCAGCCGGACGTCCTCATCGTCGAAGGCCTCAACGTGCTCGCGCCGCCGACAACGGGGCACGGGCTCACGGTCAGCGACCTCTTCGATTTCACCGTCTACGTGGATGCCCGCACCCAGGACATCGCCCGCTG
>NZ_JASJVF010000301.1:0-3534 GCF_035019805.1 Cryobacterium sp. 10I1 | reverse complement strand
TAGCCATGACAGCGGCACTCCGGCTCGACACCCAGTGGTGGTCGGAGAGCGCAGCTGCCTTGGCGCGCACGAGTTCGAACGCGACGGAGTTCGCCGTGCGGGCGAGCGGGCCGTTGGTCGGAACGCCGAGGCGGAGCGCAAGCCGGTCACGCAGCACGGTGGCGCCCGCCCGGGTCGGCACGAGCAGGAGGACCTCCCCCGGCGCGTACCCGCGCTCGAGGACGCGTTCGGCGAGGAGCTCGATGAGGGTCGTGGTCTTCCCGGTGCCCGGGGCGCCGATGAGCGCGGCGGAGACCCCGTCGGCCAGCTCGAGGGCAGCCCGCTGGGAACCGTCGAGGGGGAAGGGAGGCGCGGAAACGTCGCGGTCGAGGGTCGGAATTCCGGGGCTGGTCACGTTTTCAAAGCTAGCGGGTTGCGCCGACAGTGAACGTTGTCCGGCTGCCCCGCCGTTCTGTCGTAATCTGGGCGCTTAGGCAACGAAAGGCGCATCTGGTGGATATCCGCATTGGCATCTTCAACTCTCCCCGTGAGATCAGCTTCGAGACGTCGCAGGCCGCGACCGAGGTCGAGGAAGCGGTAGCAGCCGCCCTCTCCGGTTCGACCGGGTACCTCAAGCTCGCCGACAGCAAGGGCCGGGTGTTCATCGTCCCGACGATCGGCCTCGCCTACGTCGAGCTGGGCTCCGAGGAGTCCCGTCGCGTCGGTTTCGTCGCGTAACACCGGCATGGAACTCCTCTTCGCCGCGCTCGGCGGGGCCGTCCTCGGCCTCGCGGCACGGTACGCGCTGCCCGGGCGCACGAACCACGGTGCCGTGCTGCTGCCCGCGATCGGCACGATCGTCGCCATGGTCGTCTGGGTCGCACTCACGTGGTTCGGCTGGGCCTGGGACGGTGGCTGGATCTGGTGGGCCACCCTCATCATCGCCGGCGGGGCATCCGTCGCGGCAGGCACGACCCTCGCGCGCTCACGCGTCGACGGTGACGCACGGATGCTGCACGAGCTGATGCGCACCGGTCGCCCGGGCCGCGCCTAGGCTTCCCTCGCGCCGAGCGCGAGTGTTCCGCCGTTGCGCGTGCGGTGCGCCACCCGCGCAGCGGCGAACCGCCCGCGCTCGAACGCGGGTTCATCGCCGCATGCTCAGGCGGTGAGGCCGAGGCCGTCCATTCGCCGGGTGTGCGCGGCGATCAGTTCGGTGAAGACCGGCTCGATGCGCTCCTCGGTGGGACCGGCTGCCAGAACGACGCCGGACGGGTCAGGCGTGCCCGCGAACGCGAGCGCGGAGCGGGCGATGAGCAGGGTGTCCCCGACCAGCCGGCGGCCCCAGAGGGCCAGGTGCGAGGCGAGCGGCGCATCCGCTGCGATCGCGGCCGCGAGCTGGGTCGCGAGGATCGCGGTCCCGGCATCCTCGCCGAGAAGGTGCGCGACCCGCGGGCCGACCTCACCGGGCAGCCCGTCGGAGAGCCGGATGAAGAAGTCGTCGAGCAGGCCCCCGGCGAGGTAGCAGCTCAGCAGCAGCTCGGTCCAGTCGGCGCCGCTGATCTCGGCACGGAAGGCGTCGAGGGCCGGTACGAACGGCGCCATCACGTCGGCGGGTTCCGCTCCGCGACGGCGGATCTCGGCGACGAGGCCCTGGTGCTTGGAGAGCGCGCGCCCAGCGGCGGTGCTGAGCGCCTGCTTGGCGGCGAGGTCCGGCGCGATCGCGACGGCGCGGGCGAGGCTCTCGAAGACGCCGAGCTCGAAGTATGCGGACTGGCCCAGGAACGGGAGCAGTTCGGGGGTGAGGTCCTTGATGTCCACTTTCGTGGTCGATGGACGTTCCCCCCGGGTGGTGAGCCGGGGGATAATCTCGACGCGCTTGGCGCGCCCATCAAACCAGGAGAACACCAGCCCAGCTTAGGACAGAGCTGCGGCATCCGCGCGGCCCGACACCGACCGCGCCCGCGTGGCTTCGGCTGCTTCCCAGACAGCTCCCGGTAAGGTGAGACAAGCCATCGGCGTGGATCGGTGGCTGGTGCCCGAGGCAGAAGACGGGCGCATCTTTCGTTTCCAGCTAATGACAGGCAAACTTTCGTGACTTTCTCCGAACTCAATATCGACCAGGACCTGGTTGACGCTCTCGCCAGCAAAGGCATCCTCGAGCCGTTCCCGATCCAGCTCCAGACCATCCCGCTCGCGATGAGCGGGCAGGACATCATCGGCCAGGCCAAGACCGGCACCGGCAAGACCCTCGGCTTCGGCCTCCCCCTCATCCAGCGTCTCGGACTCGACCCCGAGCCCGGCGTGCAGGCGCTCGTGGTCGTCCCGACCCGCGAACTGTGTGTGCAGGTCAGCGAGGACCTCGAGATGGCCTCGCAGAACCGCAACACCAAGATCGTGTCCATCTACGGCGGCAAGGCGTACGAGGGCCAGATCGAGCAGCTCAAGGCCGGCGCCCAGATCGTCGTCGGCACCCCCGGCCGCCTGCTCGACCTCGCGAGCCAGCACCTGCTCAGCCTCGCCAACGTGCGCGAGATGGTCCTCGACGAGGCGGACAAGATGCTCGACCTCGGCTTCCTGTCCGACATCGAGCGGCTCTTCGCCCAGACGCCGTCGACCAGGCACACCATGCTCTTCTCCGCGACGATGCCCGGCCCGATCGTGGCCCTCGCCCGCCGGTTCATGAACCGGCCCATCCACATCCGCGCGCAGGAGCCCGACGAAGGCCTCATGCAGGCCAACATCCAGCACATCGTCTACCGTGCCCACAGCATGGACAAGGACGAGGTCATCGGCCGCATCCTGATGGCGGAGGGCCGCGGCAAGACCGTGATCTTCACCCGCACCAAGCGCGCGGCCGCCAAGCTCGTCGAGGAACTCGGCGACCGCGGCTTCAACGCGACCGCCGTCCACGGCGACCTCAACCAGGACCAGCGCGAACGCGCCATGGCCGCGTTCAAGGCAGGCAAGAAGGACATCCTGATCGCAACGGATGTCGCCGCTCGCGGAATCGACGTCGACGACGTCACCCACGTGATCAACCACACCATCCCCGAGGACGAGAAGGCGTACCTGCACCGCGTCGGGCGCACCGGGCGCGCGGGCAAGACCGGCATCGCGGTCACGTTCGTCGACTGGGACGACATGCACAAGTGGACGCTGATCAACACCGCACTCGACTTCGGCGTTCCGGTCCCCGTCGAAACGTACTCGTCCTCACCGCACCTGTACTCCGACCTCAACATCCCGGTCGGCTCGAAGGGGCGCCTGCGCATCTCGCCCGTGCGCGAGCACGCCGCGGGAAGCGGTCACTCCGACTCCGGCCGTTCGGACGGTCGCTCCGGTGGCGCCGGGCGCACCGGCGGCGCCGGCCGCTCCGGCGGATCGGGCCGCGGCGGAGACGGGGCACGCTCGGATTCGGGTCGCACCGCAGACGCCGGCCGTTCCGGTGCAGCACGCACCCGCACCCGTGTCAGCCAGTCCACCAACCCCGACGCCCCTGCTGTGACCCCCGCAGCGGGCACCCACGACGGCGGCGGAGCCCAGCACCACGACTGC
>NZ_JASJVF010000300.1:0-3634 GCF_035019805.1 Cryobacterium sp. 10I1 | reverse complement strand
CGATGGCACCCCGGCCACGCTGATCTTCCTGATCGCCGTTCCGGAGGCGGCGGCCGGAACCGAGCACCTCACCGTGCTCGCCCAGCTGTCCCGCGCCCTGATGAAGCCCGCCTTCCGCGCCGCACTGCAGTCGGCAGCGACCCCGGCGGACGTGCTCGCGGCGCTGGCCGCGCAGGTCGGCCCGAAGCCGGCATCCGTCAAATAGGCTGGGCGCATGCGCATCGCCACCTGGAACGTCAACTCCATCCGAGCCCGCTCCGCCCGTGTCGTCGACTGGCTCGTGCGCGAGGACATCGACGTGCTCGCCATGCAGGAGATCAAGTGCAAGCCGGAGCAGTTCCCCTCCGACGTCTTCGAAGAGGCCGGGTACGAGCTCGCCATCCACGGCCTCAGCCAGTGGAACGGCGTCGCCTTCGCGAGCAGGCACCCTATGACGGATGTCGCAACGAGCTTCCCCGGCATGCCCGGCTTCCTGAAAGGCCAGGAAGGCCCCGGGCTGCCGCTCGAGGCCCGTGCGCTCGGGGTCACGGTGAATGACCTGCGGCTCTGGAGCCTCTACGTGCCGAACGGGCGCGCGCTCGACGACCCGCACTACGCGTACAAGCTCGACTGGCTCGCGAAGCTCGACGAGCACGCCCGCGCCGAACTCGCCGCCCGCCCCGATCTCGCCCTCGCGCTGATGGGCGACTGGAACGTGGCCCCCCTCGACTCCGACGTCGGCGACCCGACGCTGGTCCCCGGGGTGTCGACGCACATCTCACCGCCGGAACGGGCCGCCTTCGAGGCCTTCGCCGCCGCAGGGCTGACCGACCCCGTGCGCACCCTCGTTCCGGAGGGCTTCACCTACTGGGACTACAAGCAACTGCGGTTCCCGCGCAACGAGGGCCTCCGCATCGACTTCATCCTCGGCTCACCGGCGTTCACCGACCTCGTCACCGCCGCGAGCATCCACCGGAACGAACGCAAGGGCGACGCACCGAGCGACCACGTGCCCGTCGTCGTCGACCTCACCCTCGACGACGAGGACGACGACCGCCCGATGATCTTCTGACCCCTCGCCGGATGACGCGACCGTCGGGGATACTGGAAGCATGTCTTCCGTATCGCCGGGGAACGACGGCAATCCGGCGGCGGCCGGGCCGTCCGATTCCGTCACCGTCTCCATCACGCGCCGGGTGCAACCCACCCGGATAGCCGAGGCGACCCACTGGGCCCAGCAGGGCATGGACCTCGCGAGCGCGTTCCCCGGCTTCCTCGGCTCCGGCTGGGTGCGCACGAGCGCGGACTCGCTCAGTTGGCACATGCTCTACCGTTTCGACAACTCCGATTCACTGGATGCCTGGGAAGGCTCCGATGAGCGCGCCGAGTGGCTCGCCCAGGGCGTCGACTACATCCTCGACGCCCGCGTGCAGAAGCGCACCGGCATCGAAGGCTGGTTCGACACCCCGCAGGAGGGCGCGGACTCGGGCATCTACCAGCCCTCGCAGTGGAAGCAGACCGTCGCGATCGGCCTCGGCTTCTTCCCGACCAACGTGGTCTTCACCTTCCTCGTCACACTCGCGATCCCCGAGTGGGGCGGCTACCCGATCGTGCCCCGCATCCTGATGACGACCCTCGTGATGGCGCCCACGATGACACTGCTCGTGATGCCGTGGATCACGCGGTGGCTCCGCCCGTGGCTGACCCGGCCGCCGGCATCCGCCTACCGCCGCCCACAGGTCTAGACCACCCGCAGGCCTAGGCGGCCGGCGCGAGCAGGGCCGCGATCACGAGCAACGCCGGGATGGCGGCGATCGTCGTCACGAGCACGGTGTCGCGGGCGACGACCATGCCGCGGTCGTACCGGGCCGCATAGTTGAAGACGTTCTGCGCGGTCGGCAGGGCTGCGACTGTCACGACGGCGAACAGCTCTGCGGGGCCGAGCCCGAAGACGAATCGGCCGAAGGCCCAGGCAACGACCGGCATCACGGCCACCTTGAGCGTCGCCGCGAGCGCGACCTGCTTCCTCCCTGAGCCGGGTCGCAGGATCCGGTCGCCGCGCAGTGACATGCCGAACGAGAGAAGGACCATCGGGACACCGGCCCCTCCGAGGATGTCGAGGGGTGCGAACACGGCGTCCGGGATCGGGATCCGGAATACGGCCACGATCAGACCGGACAGGGAGGCGAGGATCAGCGGGTTCCGGAACGGCTGGGTCAGGATCGACCGGACCGAGACCCGGCCGCTCGTCGCGACGTCGAGGATGCCGAGCAGGATCGGCGCGAAGACGAGCAGCTGCAGGAGGAGCACCGGGGCGACGTAGTGCGCACTGCCGAGCACGTAGATCGCTACGGGCAGGCCGATGTTGTTCGCGTTGACGTAGCCGGCTCCCGCGACGCCGAGCGCGGTTTCCGCCACGCGGTCCCGGCGCCGGCTCCCACCGATCGCCCTGCGGCGCACGAGGAACCGGCTGGCCGCGAGGTAGACCACGACGATGACCAGGACGGTGCACAGGGTGGTCAGGAGGAACCAGGAGAACAGCACCCGGACATCCGTGTGGCTCAGGACGGTGAACATCAGCGCGGGCATCGCCACGAAGAAGGCGACCCGATTGAGCACGAACCCGGCCGTCGGGCCAGCGAACCCCGCACGCTCGATGAGGTAGCCCACCAGGATCACGAATCCGATGATGGAGAACCCGACCAGGACGCCGCTCATTACTCCCAGATTAGGGGACAGTTCTGCTGCAGGAGAGCGCGAGTCTTGCCAGCGGTCACGCCACAGCCGTACGCTCGAAGCATGCCTCATCTCAGCGTTCCGGGTGCGTCGATGTACTACGAGACCGAAGGTGCGCTGTCGTCGCCGGCGATCCTGCTGCTGCACGCCGGCATCGCGAACCTGCGCATGTGGGACCCCCAGGTCGCAGCCCTCGCCGCCAGGCATTTCGTGGTGCGGTTCGATGCGCGCGGCTTCGGGCAGACCACGACCGAGAACGTCGCGTTCTCCAACCGGGCGGATGCCGTCGCGCTGCTCGATCATCTCGGCATCGCGTCCGCGACCCTCGTCGGCTGCTCGCGCGGAGGGTCGATCGCGATCGACATCGCCCTCGAGAGCCCGGACAGGGTCGCCGGGCTCGTCACGATCGGGTCCGGCCCGAGCGGTTTCCCCGAAGTCGAGCTCACCGAGCTCGAGGACGCCCGGTTCGACGAACTCGACGAGGCCTTCGACGCCCGTGACTGGCACCGGCTCGCCCGGCTGGAGGTCGCGCTGTGGGCGATCGGCACGACCAGGGACGAGAAGGCCCTCGATCCCGAGTTCGTGTCGACGGCCTACGCGCTCAACCGGGTCAATGTCGTGCACGCCGAGGAGAACCCGATCCCGATCCCGCTCGAACCGCCCGCGAGCAACCGGGTGATCGATATCGAGGTTCCCGCGCTCGTGACGGTCGGCGAGTTCGACGTGACGCCCGCGCTCGCCCAGTACGAGTACCTGCTGTCGACGCTGCCCTTCGCGAGCGGCTGCACCTTCCGCGACGCCGCGCATCTGCCGAGCGTCGAACTCCCTGACGAGTTCGAGCGGGTGCTCCTCGTGGTCTGGGGGCGCCTCGACTGGACCGCCTACGCGTCCTTCGGTGCGATGACGGCGCTCTACGGCC
>NZ_JASJVF010000299.1:0-3637 GCF_035019805.1 Cryobacterium sp. 10I1 | reverse complement strand
CCTGGCCCGGCAGGGCAGGGTCAGGGTGGGCAGGGTCACGGTGCGCGGCGCAGGTGCTCGGCGGTGAGGGCGGCCATCTGCTCGTCGGAGAGCTCGTCGAGTTGCTTCGCCTCGTGCCGGTCGGTGCGGTTCCAGCGCAGGAACAGGATGATCAGCACCGGGATGTCCGCGACCTCCGCGATGAACCAGAGGAAGTCGCCGGACAGGTGCTGGTCCCAGAGCGGCGAGGGGAACCAGGCCGGGAACGACCCGACCAGGGCAGGGGCCCCGTCGAGCACCGTCTCGTTGAGGCGCAGCAGGATGCCGGGGATGGCATCCATCACGAGTTCGACGAAGGCGAGCATGAACTCTGCCGTGATGAAAAGGCTCGTGCGGACGAGGGCGTGGTCGGTGATCGGCAGCACCATCAGCAGTCCGACCAGCGGCACGAGCAGCGTCAGGCTCGCCTCCGCTGCGGGATTGCTCCGCAGCACGTAGGCGAGGGGGGTCAGGAAGACCAGGAAGGCGGCGATCGCGAAGAGCGGGGCGAAGACGGCGTTGCCGACGAGACGCACGAACCAGGACCCGAGCACGGCGTTGAACCCGCGCAGGGCCCGGCCCTGGAGCGCGGCCCGCGCCAGCTCGACGGGGCGGCCGAGGCTCAGCAGCGCCGGGACCACGAAGAGCAGGAGGGCGATCCGGGTCGTGAACGCCCAGCGCAGGTCGGGGCTCCAGGCTCCGAGGAACCCGAACGACACCCACGCCCAGGACCCGAGCCCGAGCAGGAAGAAGCCGAGGGTCGGGAGGAGCGGCCAGGCGGTCCCCCTGCGGCCGGCGGCACGGATACCCAGGAGATACAGCGCGGCGGCGACAAGGATGCCCGAACCCGCCACCGGATCGAACCGGGCGGTGCCGAGGAAGTCGAGGAAGGAAGGCGTGAGCGGCCGTTCTGGCTGATGCGTGCCGGGAAGTCCGGCGCCCGTCCCATTATGCGTCTCCCCCGCAGGAATGTGCTCCGCGAGTGGTTGACGTGGGGGACTAAACCGGTATAGGTTTGCCTAAACCGGTTCAGAAGACTCGAGCAGGTGCTATCGATGAGGAGGCGCGATGAGTGAGCCCAAGGTAACCATTGCTGATGTGGCCCGCGAGGCCGGCGTCAGCAAAGGCCTCGTCTCCTTCGCCCTCAACGACCGGCCCGGTGTCTCCGCCGAGAGCCGCGTCCGTATCCTCGAGATCGCCGAACGACTCGGCTGGACCCCCTCCCTGCGAGCCAGGTCGCTGTCCACCCGGCGTTCCTTCGCGCTCGGCCTCGTGATCGCCCGCGACCCGGAGGTCCTCGGCTCCGACCCGTTCTTCCCGTCGTTCATCGCCGGCGTCGAGACCGTCCTCGCCCCGCAGGGCCTCGCCCTCGTGCTGAGCGTCGTGCCCGACGAGAAGACCGAAATGCGCACCTACCGGTCGCTCGTCTCCGACGGCCGCGTCGACGGGGTCTTCCTGAGCGACCTCCGGCACAACGACCCCCGCATCCCGCTGCTGCAGGAACTCGGCCTTCCCGCCGTCACCCTCGGCCGGCCGGACACCGAGAGCCCCTTCCCGTGCATCTCGGTCGACGACACCCCTGGCGTCGCCGAAACCGTGCGCTACCTCGTCTCCCTCGGCCACCGGCGCATCGCCCACGTCGCCGGCAGCCCGGCGCTCCTGCACGGCAGCCGCCGCCGGGCCGCCTTCGACACGGCCCTCAGGGAGGCCGGTCTCCCGGCCGGCCAGTCCATCGAGACCGACTTCTCCGTCGCAGCGGGGGCGGATGCCGCCCGCCGGCTCCTGACCCAGGACTCGCCGCCCACGGCGATCGTTTTCGCCAACGACCCGATGGCCATCGCCGGCCTCGGCGTCGCCCACGAACTCGGCCTGCGCGTACCGGACGACGTCTCGATCACGGGCTTCGACGACATCGACTTCACCCGGTACGTCTACCCGGCGCTCACCACGGTGCGCACCGCCCCGAGCGACTGGGGCCGGGCCGCCGGCCGGACCCTGCTCGACCTCATGGCGCTCGGCACGGCACCCGACGTCGATCTTCCGGCAGGCCGTCTCGTCATCCGCGGCTCCGCCGGTACCCCGCTGCGGCCCTAGCTGCCGCACTGTCCCCCACTCCTCACCTCCGATCCGCCACCGAACCTTTCGCCACCGCACCGACCCCGCGTCGGCTGCGGTCCTCCCGCACGCCCTTCCCCGCGTGCCGCACCACCCGAAACACACCCGAGGCAGAGCTGCCGCGGGGACTGAATGGAGAAACCATGCACAGCACAGCACGAACCCGGCGAGTCCTCGCCGCGACCGCGGCATCGGCCGCCGTCATCCTCGCCCTCGGCGCCTGCTCATCGGGCGGCGGCGCGGCGGGAGCGGCGACCACAGCCCACGGCCCCATCACGATCTGGTACTCGAACAACGCGACCGAGATCGCCTGGGGCAAGCAGATGGTGACCGCCTGGAACGCCGACCACCCGAACGAAACCGTCACCGCGCAGGAGATCCCGGCCGGCAAGAGCAGCGAGGAAGTGATCGGCGCCGCCATCACGGCGGGAAACGCACCATGCCTCGTGTACAACACTGCCCCGGTCGCAGTTCCCCAGTTCCAGAAGCAGGGCGGCCTCGTCGACCTGAGCAGCTTCTCCGACGGTGACTCCTACATCAAGGCCCGCTCGGGCGATACCGCGACCCAGTACGAGTCGACAGACGGCAAGTTCTACCAGATGCCGTGGAAGTCCAACCCTGTGATGATCTTCTACAACAAGGACATGTTCGCCAAGGCCGGGCTCGACCCGGAGAACCCGAAGCTCGCCACCTATGACGAGTTCCTGACCGCCTCCCGCGCCCTGGTCTCCAGTGGGGCCGCGGCGAACGCGATCTACCCGTCCCCGACGAGTGAGTTCTACCAGAGCTGGTTCGACTTCTACCCGCTGTACGCCGCCGAGACCGGGGGCAAGCAGCTCGTCGAAGACGGCAAGGCCACGTTCACCGGCGACGAGGGCGCCAAGGTCGCCGACTTCTGGAAGACCATGTACACCGAGGGACTCGCGAACAAAGAGCTCTACCAGGGCGACTCGTTCGCCGACGGCAAGGCCGCGATGTCGATCGTGGGACCGTGGGCTGTTCCGGTGTACAAGGACAAGGTGAACTGGGGCGCCGTTCCGGTGCCGACGAGCGCCGGGACATCCGCTGACAAGACCTACACCTTCAGCGACGCCAAGAACGTCGGCATGTACACCGCGTGCAAGAACCAGGGCACCGCCTGGGACGTGCTGAAGTTCTCGACGAGCGAGGCGCAGGACGGCCAGCTCCTCAGCCTGACCGGCCAGATGCCGATCCGCTCCGACCTGACCACCACGTACCCGGACTACTTCGCCGCGAACCCGGCCTACGTCGCATTCGGCGACCAGGCCGCGCGCACCGTCGAGGTTCCGAACGTGTCGAACTCGGTCGAGGTGTGGCAGACGTTCCGGGACGCCTACTCCAAGTCGGTCATCTTCGGGCAGGGCGACATCGCCTCCACCCTGGGCGGCGCGGCAGACAAGATCAACACCCTGGTCTCGAGCAAGTAGCACCTCGTGACCGTCACCGAATCGCGGACCTCGTCCGCCGGGAGCCCCATCCGGGC
>NZ_JASJVF010000298.1:0-3660 GCF_035019805.1 Cryobacterium sp. 10I1 | reverse complement strand
GGTGGGAGCCCGCGAGCACGTCGTGCCAGGCCGTGTAGCCGATGCCGAGCAGGGACACGAGGTGTGCCGTCGATTCCTGGGCGAGGGCGCGGGCCAGGCAGTGCCGGATCTCGCGGGGCGCGGAGCGGACGAGCTGGGGCGCGTACGGATCGTCGATGACGGTCCCGCGGCCGACCCACTCGCGCAGGAGCTCGAGGTACCGTTGCCGGGCGTGGCCCCCCGGGTGTCCGTACATCCGCGCACGCGGACCTGTCGCCGCCGACGAAGCGCGCGCCGAGCCTGCGGACGAACCGGAACCGGACGAACCGGAGGCGGAGCCGGTGTGCACGGTCCCGTGCTCGTTGTCCGGGTACCGGCGCCTGTCGTAATCGGCCCGGCTCTCGGGATTGCCGATCCGTTCCCACGCCACCTGGACGGCCTGGAAGTCGGCGGCGCGACCCCCGACATCCGGGTGGGTGAGACGCAGCCTCTTGCGGTAGGCGCGTCGCAATTCCTCGCTGGTCGCCTCAGGGCTCACGCCCAGCACCTCATAGGGTGATGCCGCCGCCGGGCTCTCTGACATCCTCGCGGTCTCTTTCGTTCGATCGTGTGCGGCAAGCCGCCGTCCGGGGTCTGACCTGTGTCAGACGTTCTCTTCACCTTATCGACCGTTTCTGTCATCTCGCCCCACCCGAGCCGCTCACGGGATCCTGACGGATCTGTGGGACGATCGGCCCATGAAGACCTGGGAACGCCTGACGGTGCGTCGCTCGAGCACCCGCCTGATCGTGATGGCCGTGATCGGCCTTGCCGCCGGGGTGGTGGCGTCGATCGGGGGCGACTGGGTGCTCGCCCCGATCGTGGGCTGGGCAGCGGCCTGCGTGACGTTCATCGCCTGGGTCTGGATCGTGATCGGGCCGATGGACGCCGCGACGACCGCGACGCATGCGACCCGTGAGGACCCGTCCCGGGGCGTGTCCGACCTGCTCGTGCTCCTGATCAGCCTCGCGAGCCTCGGCGCGCTCGGCCTTCTGCTCGTCGAAACGCATTCCACGACGGGAGCAGCGCAGGTCGTGCTGGCCCTGTTGTCCGTGCTGAGCGTCGTGCTGTCCTGGACGCTTCTGCACACCTTGTTCACCCTCCGCTATGCCCGGCTCTACTACGAGGGGGCGGATGGCGGGATCGAATTCAACCAGACAGCGCCGCCGAGCTACGGGGACTTCGCCTATCTCGCATTCACCCTCGGCATGACGTTCCAGGTGTCGGACACCAACCTGAAGACACACATCATCCGGATGACGGCGCTGCGCCACGGCCTGCTGTCCTACCTCTTCGGATCCGTGATCCTTGCGACGATGATCAACCTCGTCGCCGGGCTGCTGCACTGAGCCCGGCTTCGGGTCAGGCGCTGGGCCGGACGTTCAGCCGGCGAACGCGCGCACGGGCAGGCCGGTGACCCCGGCATCCACCCGGAACAACGATCCGGCGAGTGCCTCTTCCCCGTCGTCGAGGCCTTCCCGTGACGTCGTGATGAAAAGCTCGTCCAGGTTCGGTCCGCCGAAGGTGCACGCGGTGACGCGGCTTGCGGCGACCTCGACGACCTCGTCCAGGCGGCCATCCTGCCTGTAGCGATGCACGGCGCTCCCGCCGTAGAGTGCCACCCAGACCCCGCCGTCGCTGTCGACGGTGAGACCGTCGGGAAAGCCGGACTCCGCCGGGATCTCGACAAAACTGCGCAGGCCCGTCAGGCCCGTCTCTGCACTGTAGTCGAACACCGCGACCCGGCCCGTCGCGGTGTCGTTGTAGTAGGCGAGGGAGCCGTCCGGGCTCCAGTCCAGCCCGTTGGAGATGGTGAGGCCGGTCAGGACGACCTCGACCGAGCCGTCCGGGTCGAGGCGGCGGAGGGAACCGGCGCCCGGGTACTGGTCGAACGCCATCGAACCGCAGTAGAACCGGCCGTCCGGGTCGCAGCCGCCCTCGTTGAGTCTCAGGAGCGGATCGCTCCAGAGCTCCCCGAGTTCGGTGATCGTCCCTTCGGCATCCTCGAGGGCGAAACCGCGCTGCAGGGCCAGGACGGCGCCGCCCGCGCGGCGCGGCCGCACGGTCACGACCATGCTGCCGACGTGCCTGCGATGCACGGTGTCACCGTCCAGCGAGAGGATGTCTCCCGCGAACATGTCGAGCCAGCGCAGGCCGCCCCAGGACGGGGACCATACGGGGCCCTCACCGTGGAAGGCGAGGGGATCGGTACGCTGTTCGGCCTGCACGGGGTTGCTCAGTCGCGCAGGATCTGGACGGGAATCGCCACGGCGAGGGCCACGCAGAGGATCCCGCCGAAGAAGATGGGCAACTGGCCCGCGGTGACCGTGAAGGCGAACCCGAAGAGCCACAGTCCGAAGACGAACACGGCCATCGCGACGATGAAGGCGACAATTTTCATAGGGGTCCTTTCGACACCGGCCCGGCCGTTCCGTGCCATGACGAGCGTAGCCGCTCAGGCGACCGGTTCGATGAGTTCGGGCCCGTCGCCGATGAGGGGCGCAACCTCGTGGAACCGCAAACCCTCCACGGATTCCGCGGAGGCGGCCACGGCCGCGTCCACGAACTCCTGGTCGCCGACCGTGTGCGGGTCGAGCCACTGGTCCCAGGTCTCCTCCGGGAGCACGACGGGCATCCGCTCGTGAAGGCCCCGGAGACGGCCACTCGACTCCTGGGTGAGGATTGTGGCGCTCAGCACCCATCGCGCCGGGTCGTCTTCCGTGAGGGCAGGGTTGCGCCACCACGCGTAGAGACCGGCGAGGGCCAGGGGCAGCCCATCGTCCGAGTGCACGAAGTACGGGGTCTTGACGGTGCCTTCGGTGTGCCATTCGTAGTAACCGGTGGCGGGCACGAGAGCACGCCGCGATGCGAGGGAGGGCTGGAAGGTGGGCTTCTCCCCCACCGTCTCCGACCGGGCGTTGAACGTCGGGAACTTCGACACGAGCGCCGACGCGAAGGACGGAACGAGCGACCAGCGCGCAGACTCGATCCTGCGCACGACGGCGCCTGATTTCGCCGACTCGAGCACGATCGGAATCCGCTCGGTTGGCTTGATGTTCCACGACGGTTCCGGGAGGTCCTCGCCCTCATGCTCGACGTCGAACATCGCGGCGAGGTCCGGCGCCGTGTCCGTGATGATGAATCGACCACACATGGTCTCAGGCTAGCGCGGCCCACCGACAACCCTCTCCCCGGGCATCGGCCGTGCATCCGCCCGCCCCGCATCGTCTTGACTTAATCGAATGTCTGTTCGAATATGGTGGGGTGTCCAGTTTCCCCGTCCCCCGCAGCGGACCCGACCCGCGAGAACTCGCGGCCGGGTTGCAGGCGCGCATCCGCGGGATGGAATCCACTCGGGCGGGACTCGAAAGCCGCCAGGCGGCAACGGGATTCGCCGGCCTCCTGCCGGGCGGCGCGCTCAGGCCCGGGTCGGTCTACACCGTGGACGGCTCCGTCTCCCTCATTCTCGCGCTCCTCGCCGGGCCGTCCCAGGCCGGGTCCTGGTGCGGGATCATCGGGCTGCCCGACCTCGGCCCCGAAGCGGCGACGAGCCTCGGCATCGACCTCACGCGCCTCGTCCTGGTCCCTGCGCCGGGCGACCAGTGGCTCACCCTCACGGCGGCCCTCGCGGACGTTCTCCCC
>NZ_JASJVF010000297.1:0-3683 GCF_035019805.1 Cryobacterium sp. 10I1 | reverse complement strand
CTCGCCGACTGGCCGGACTTCGACCGCAGTTCCCCCGCCGACTTCCTGAAGAAGATCGCCCTCGTCATCTCCGGACGGATCGGCGGAACCTCCGGCCCGCTCTGGGGCACCGCGTTCCTGCGGGCATCGGCGGCCGTCGCAGGCAAGACCGACCTCGACGGCGACGACGTCGTCGCCATGCTCCGGGCAGCGACAGAGGGCATCAAAGCGCGGGGCAAGTCCGATCTCGGCGACAAGACCCTCCTCGACGCCCTCGTCCCGGCAACGGATGCCTTTGAGGCCGAAATCCACGCCGGGAGTGCCGGCACGGTTGCGCTCGACCGTGCCGCCGTCGTCGCGCGGGAACGCGCGGACGCGACGAGCTTCCTGCAGGCCCGCCGCGGCCGGGCGAGCTACACGGGGGAACGCAGCATCGGTTCCCCAGACCCGGGGGCCGTCGCCGTCGCCGTGATCCTCGAACGGCTCAGCCGGGAATGGGCCGCGCGCGACGACCTCTGATCCACACGACCTTCCGCACGCTATTCCGCACGATCTGCTGCACGTTCCGCACCACCCACGAAGGAGATGGACACATGAAGAAATTCGTCAACGACCCGAAAATGTACGTGCCGGACATGCTCAAGGGCATCGCCCTCGCCAACCCGGTCACCCTCCGCTACGAGCCGAAATACAACCTGATCATGCGCGCGGGCGGCCCGAACCCGAACAAGGTGTCGATCATCCAGGGCTCCGGTTCCGGGCACGAACCCGCCCACGTGATGACCGTCGGCCGGGGGATGCTCGACGCGGCCTGCCCCGGCGACGTGTTCGCCGCCCCGCCGATGGACTACGTCTACGAAACCACCAAGCTGATGGCCTCGCCCAAGGGCGTGCTGCTGCTCGTGAACAACTACACCGGCGACCGGATGGCGTTCGAAATGGCCCAGGAAATGGCCGCGTCCGACGGCATCAACGTCAAGACCCTGTTCATCGACGACGACGTCGCCGTGCAGGACTCGACCTGGACGGTCGGTCGTCGCGGCGTCGCGGGCAACTTCTTCGTGATGAAGGCCGTTGGAGCGGCCTCCGAGGCCGGCGCCTCCCTCGACGAGCTCGTCCGGATCGGCGAGAAGGTCGACAGCGTCACCCGCACGATGGGCATCGCCCTCACTTCCTGCACCCCGCCCGCGAAGGGGTCACCGCTCTTCGAGCTCGGCGAGGACGAGATCGAGGTGGGCGTCGGAATCCACGGCGAACCCGGCCGCCGGCGGGCCAAGCTCACGACCGCTGACGAGATGACCGACGAGATGCTTGAGGCCGTCGTGAACGACCTGCCCTTCGTCGCGGGCGACCGCGTCGCTCTCATGATCAACGGGCTCGGCGGCACCCCGATCAGCGAGCTCTACATCCTCTACGGGCACGCGCACGACGAACTGACCCGCCGCGGCATCACGGTCGGGCGCAGCTACGTGGGGGAGTACTGCACCTCCCTCGACATGGCCGGGGCTTCGCTCACGCTCGTGCGTCTCGACGACGAGATCGAGGGCCTGTTGGCCGCGCCCGCCGAGATCGCCGCCCACGTGTTCTAGCGGATGCCGCCGCTCTAGAATGACGCGATGACCAGTTGGAATGAAAGCCGGGCCGCCTACCGGGATGCCGCGGGCTGGTTCGCCGGAACCACCGCGACGATCACGGACCAGTGGGAGCGGGTCGCGCTCGGGGAGTGGACCGTGCGCGACCTCGTCGGCCACACCAGCCGCTCGCTCCTCACCGTGGAGAGTTATCTTGCGGCCGGGCGCGAGGTGTCCGTCGACCCGGAGCACCCGCCGGCGGTCGAGATCGCGAGCGCCGTCGACTACTACGGCGTGATCGGCGTCGGGGCCGGCGACCCTGCCGCGGTCGCGGAGCGGGGCAGGGCGGCCGGACGGGCCCTCGGGGCAGAGCCCGCGGTATCCGTCGCCGGCATCGTCGGACGCGTGCTCGCCGAGGTCGACCGCGCGACCGGCGACGAGTTCGTGCTGACGCCCTTCGGCGGGATGTTGCTGGCCGACTACCTGCCCACGCGCGTGTTCGAACTCGCCGTGCACGGCTGCGACCTCGCCGCGAGCCTCGGCATTCCGCCGACGGTGCCGGAGTCCGCGGTGTCGATCGCCGTGCACCTGCTCGGCGACCTCGCCGTGCGCGGAGGCAAGGGCCCGGAGCTGCTCCTCGCCGGCACGGGGCGAGGTCCGTTGACCGACCGGTTCAGCGTGCTCTGAATTCTGCTAAGCTCTCTAGGTTGCCGTCCAACGGCCGCGGAACAAGAGAGCCCAGGCATTCGGCCCACGGGCACCGCGCAGTGAGAGAAAGGGGATCCCATCTATGGCACTCGAAGCTAATGCTAAGAAGGCGATCATCGAAAAGTACGCTACCCACCCAGGCGACACCGGGTCCCCCGAAGTCCAGATTGCCATGCTCACGCAGCGCATCCTCGACCTCACGGAGCACCTGAAAGAGCACAAGCACGACCACCACTCCCGTCGTGGCCTGCTTCTCATGGTTGGTCAGCGTCGCCGTCTGCTCGGCTACCTGTCCGACATCGACATCGCCCGCTACCGCTCGCTCATCGAGCGTCTCGGACTGCGTCGCTAGTCAGGCACGAAACCGGAAGCCGCGTCGATATCGCGCACTTCTGAAGCTGAACTTCAACGAAACGGGCCGTCACCTTCGGGTGGCGGCCCGTTTTGTCTGCCTGCGCGTGGACCTGTGAGCCTCCGCAGTACGCCTCTCCCTAACACCCTGTTCCCTCAAGGTGGCTGCATAGGAAACCCATAGAGTCCGCTGGCACCGTAGTTAGTGTCAACGAATGAAGGGTGGCACGGAGATGAATGCTCACGAACGCGGTAAGAAGCTCAGCCGGATCGTGACCGGCACGATCGGACTCCTCGCCGTCGTCGCAGCCTCTGCGCTCGGCCTGCACGACTGGGCCGACTCGCTCGCCACGCAGGACGCCTCCGCGACCACGACGACCACGACGACCTCGGGCGACTCGGGCACGACGTCCGGGAGCACGACGACCCAGGCGACCGCCGCCCCCGCGGCGCCCGCTGCGCCGAGTGTGTCCTCGGGCAGCGGAACCAAGGTGCACGCCAAGACGAGCGGGTCCTGATGGCCGCCGTCGCGACCGTCGCGACCGACGACTGGAGTCTCTGGAGCACGAGCGCCCGCCTCGTCGTGACCGACCCCGCGCTCCTCCCGGAGGCCCGCCGGATCGCCGACGCCGTGCTCGAGCGCGTGGAACTCGCCTCGAGCCGGTTCCGCCCGGACTCCGAGATCCTGACGAAGGCCCCGCTCTTCCCGGTCGGTGCCCTCGTGAGCGGCACACTCGCCGAACTGATGCGCCTCGCCCTCGCCTCCGCGGCGGAGACCGACGGCGATGTCGACCCGACCCTGGCCAACGCCCTCGGCGCGATCGGCTACGACCACGACATCCGCCTGATCCTCGACGACGGCGTCCCGGTGCGCGCGATCGCCTCACCCCGGCCCGGCTGGGCGAGTGTGCGCCTCGTCGGCAACCGCCTGACCGTGCCGGCCCACCTCGGCATCGACCTCGGAGCGACCGCGAAGGCCGCCGCCGCCGACCAGGTCGCCGCCCGTATCGTCGCAGAACTCGGCTGCGGCGTGCTCGTGAGCCTCGGCGGCGACATCGCGACCGCAGGTCCGGC
>NZ_JASJVF010000296.1:0-3704 GCF_035019805.1 Cryobacterium sp. 10I1 | reverse complement strand
CGCGTCCACGCACGCGGCAGCGGCGAGACGCTCTCCTGCGGCACGGGAGCCGCAGCGGCCGCCCTCGCGACCCGGCACTGGGCGGGCGCGGGAGCCCCGAACCAGTGGCGCGTCGAGGTGACCGGCGGCACGCTCGGCGTGCGGATGTTCCCTGCAGAGGACGGCGAGCACGTCGCGCTCTCCGGGCCGGCCGAGCTCGTCTACGACGGCGTCTTCCGCCTCAACTGACCAAGGCCCCCAGGTCGGGGATTCGCCCGTCCCTGCCGCGAGAGTACGAATATGGCCCCTTCGCGGTCCGCGAAAGGGCCATATCTCCGCTCTCGCGGAACCTTGCGGGCGCGGGCTCAGCGGGGGAGTGCTCTCGCGGTTAGAGGGTGGGGTCGCCGTGGCGCTTGACGCGGAGGACCCGGAAGCCCTTGCTGATCGCGAAGCGGGAGACCGCGAAGTCGTGGGGGAGTTCGCCGTCGAGCCAGCGCTGCAGGGAATCGGACCCGAGGTTGCGCTGCACGACGAGCCAGGCATCCGAATCGGGCTCGAGGCGCGGTAGCCAGCTACTCAGCAGGTTGTGCAGCTCGTTCTTGCCGACCCGGATCGGCGGGTTCGACCAGATCGTGCGGAACTGCACGTGCGAGGGAACCTGGTCGGGTGTGACGGCCGTGATGTTCGTCAGCCCGAGCTTCTCGGCATTCAGCCGTACGAGGTCGAGGGCGCGCTCGTTGACGTCGACCGCCCAGATCGTGGCGCGCGGCGAAGCGAGCGCGAGGTGGAAGCTGATCGGACCCCAGCCGCAGCCGAGGTCGAGGAAGTCGCCCCCCGGCGGCGGCGCCGGCGTGTTCTCGAGGAGCACCTTGGTACCCGTGTCGATGTGGTCGGGACTGAACACCGAATTGGCGGTCGTGACCTCCCGCGCCTGACCGCCCAGGTGCACGGTCACCTGCTGCAGCCTGAGCTTGCTGTCGGGGGCAGGGGTGAAGTAATGGTCGGAGGGCATAGAGGGAACCTACCGCTCTTCGAGGAAGTAAGGTTAAAGGAATGATTGAACCAGTTGAAACCCCGGACGACGACGTTGTGGCACGGGTCCTTGCCAGTGCCGATTCCAAGGCCGCCGGCTACTCCCTGTTCCGCAGCGGGAGCGCCCAGGCCCTCGACGCCGAGCCCCGCTCCGACGAACACGATGACGGCCATGACGGCGCCCAGCTCGACCGCGAAGACCGCAACGCCCTCCGCCGCGTTCCCAGCCTCTCCACCGAGCTCGAGGACGTCACCGAGGTCGAATACCGGCAGCTGCGCCTCGAGAACGTCATCCTGATCGGCCTCTACACCCAGGGCACTGTCGCGGACGCCGAGAACTCCATGCGCGAACTCGCTGCCCTCGCCGAGACCGCGGGCGCCACCGTGCTCGACGGCCTCATGCAGCGCCGCGCCACCCCGGACACGAGCACCTACCTCGGCAAGGGCAAAGCGCAGGAACTCGCCGGCATCGTCAAGGCGCTCGGCGCCGACACCGTCATCGCCGACACCGAACTCGCGCCCAGCCAGCGACGCGCCCTCGAGGACGTCGTCAAGGTCAAGGTCATCGACCGCACCGCCACGATCCTCGACATCTTCAGCCAGCACGCCAAGAGCAGGGAGGGCAAGGCGCAGGTCGAACTCGCCCAGCTCGAATACCTGCTGCCCCGCCTCCGCGGCTGGGGTGACTCCATGTCGCGCCAGGCCGGTGGCCAGGTCGGCGGAACCGGTGCCGGAATGGGTTCCCGCGGCCCCGGCGAGACGAAGATCGAACTCGACCGTCGTCGCATCCACACCCGGATGTCCCGGCTGCGCAAGCAGATCCTGGCCATGAAGCCGGCCCGCGAGGCCAAGCGCGCCAACCGCAAGCGCAACGCCGTGCCCTCCGTCGCCATCGTCGGCTACACCAACGCCGGCAAGTCGAGCCTGCTCAACCGGATCACGCGCGCCGGCGTGCTCGTCGAGAACTCCCTCTTCGCCACGCTCGACGCGACCGTCCGGAAGTCGACAACGAGCGACGGCCGGCTGTACACGCTGACCGACACCGTCGGCTTCGTCCGCAACCTGCCGCACCAACTCGTCGAGGCCTTCCGGTCGACCCTTGAAGAGGTCGCCGACGCCGACGTCATCGTGCACGTCGTCGACGCCTCCCACCCCGACCCGGCGAGCCAGCTCGCGACGGTCCGCGAGGTCATCGGTGAGGTCGGCGCCCGGGAGATCCCTGAGCTCGTCGTCTTCAACAAGAGCGACCTCGTCACGGACGACGATCGTCTCGTGCTGCGCGGCCTCTGGCCGAAGGGCATCTTCGTCTCCACCCGCACGGGTGAGGGCGTCGACGAGGTGCTCGCCGCGATCGCCGGACTGCTTCCGCGCCCGTCCATCGAACTCGACCTGCTCATTCCCTACGAGCGTGGCGACCTGATCGCGATGCTGCACGCCCAGGGCACGGTGCTCACGACGGACTACGCCGAAACCGGCACCCGGGTGCGCGCCCTCGTCACGACGGAGATCCAGTCCCAGTTCGCACCGTTCGCCGTCGCACCGGCGGCCGCCGTGCCCGCCGTCGCAAGCTGAACCAGGTAACGAACGGTCACACTCGTGCAATCCGATTAAGGGATTGCTAGAGTTTTCTTCAATCGTTGCCGACGGATTTCTTCCGCCGGCATGGAGCGACAGCCGAGCCCGGCACCCGCCCGCGAACACCCGCCAGGGCTTTCTGGCGGTCCGCGGCCGCCCGGCCATTCAGTGCACACACTGGCTACTGTCGAATGAGGAATGAATGTCCACTCCAACGGACTCCGCCCGCACACGGCGCATCCCCTTTTCGTTCGAGCTGTATCCGCCGAAGACGGATGCCGCAGCATCCGCTCTCGCGACGACGATCGACCATCTCGCAGCGGCGGGCCCCGACTTCCTCTCGGTCACCTACGGGGCCAACGGATCCTCACGCCGCTCCTCGCTCGACGTTCTCAGCCGCATCCTCCGCACGACGAACGTCGAAGCGATGGCCCACCTCACCTGCGTCGGCTCCACCCACGACGAGGCGAACCGGCTGATCCGCGAATTCCTCGACGCCGGAGTGCGCAGCTTCCTCGCCCTCCGCGGCGACCCCCCGGCAGGCACGAAGGAGGGCGAGGCGTTCCTCGGCGACTTCGGCAGCGCCGCCGAACTCGTGCAGCTCATCCACCGGGTTCAGGCCGAGAAGTCCCCGTACCGCGAGACGATCATCCCCGGTATCCCCGCCGCACGCGCCGTCAAGCCCGGCCACGAGAAGGTGCGGATCGCCGTTGCGGCGTTCCCGAACGGCCACCCCCGGTCACGTTCCTCGGCGCAGGATATCGACACCCTGCTCGCCAAGCAGGCCGCGGGCGCGAACCTCGGCATCACCCAGCTCTTCTTCCACGCCGACCACTTCCTGAGCTTCGTCCAGCGCGCCAGGGAAGCCGGAGTGCTCTTCCCGATCCTGCCCGGCATCATGCCGGTGACCAGCCCGGCCAGGCTGCGGCGGATCATCGAACTCTCCGGTGAGCAGATGCCGGCAGACCTGTCCATCCGGCTCGAGATCGAACCGACCAAGGAAGGACAGCGTGAGATCGGCATCCAGCACGCCGTCGACCTCGCCAGCCAGGTGATCGCCGGGGGAGCGCCCGGTCTGCACCTCTACGCCTTCAATCAGCACGAGACCGTACTGGAGG
>NZ_JASJVF010000295.1:0-3774 GCF_035019805.1 Cryobacterium sp. 10I1 | reverse complement strand
CCTGATGCCGCGCGAGCTGCTCGTGCTCGACGAACCCACCAACGGGCTCGACCCCCAGGGCACCCGCGAGGTGCGCAGCCTCGTGCGCTCGCTCGCCGCGATCCCGGTGCTCATCGCCATCGCCGTGCGGCTGACCAGCAGCCCTGTCACGCCGGGACGCGGCCCGGCCTTCCTCGACCGGATCACCCAGAACGGTCTCTTCGTCGCGATCACCGCCCTGATCGTGTCGATCCCGCTTTTCCTGCCGCTGACCGTCGGGGTCGTCGCCGGCGACACCGTGGCGGGCGAGGCGAACCTCGGCACCCTGCGCTACCTGCTCGTGGCCCCGGCCGGGCGGGTGCGCCTGCTGCTGGTCAAGTACGCGGGCGCCGCGGCCTTCTGCGTCGCCGCGACACTGACCGTCGCGGTCTCCGGCGCCCTGATCGGCGCGGCCCTGTTCCCGGTCGGCCCGGTCACCCTGCTCTCCGGTGACACCATCGGGGTCGGCGAGTCCGTGCTTCGTTCGCTCCTCATCGCGGCATACGTCACGGTGTCCCTGCTCGGCCTTTCGGCGATCGGGCTGTTCATCTCTACCCTGACCGAGGTGCCCGTCGGGGCCATGGCCGCGACGATCGTGCTCTCGGTGACCGCCCAGGTGCTCGACGCGCTCCCGCAACTGGACTGGCTGCATCCGTGGCTGTTCAGCCACTACTGGCTCGACTTCGCCGACCTGTTGCGGCAGCCGATCGACTGGACGTCGTTCGGGGCCAATGCGCTGCTTCAGGGCGGCTATATCCTCGTGTTCGGGGCACTCGCCTACGGCCGATTCGTGACCAAGGACATCCTCTCGTGACCCACTCGTATCCCCTGTACGTTCCCGTGCTCGCCCAGTGCTTCTGCTGCCGGTCGCTGCAGCCCTTCACCTTCGGTTCGGCGAGCGACCAGGTGGTCTGCGCGCTGTGCCTGCACCACCTCGGCGCCGAGAAGGCAGAGCGGCGCGACGCCGAGCACATCGAGCTCTGGCTCGGCCAGTTCGCCGAGCAGCAGGACAAGCACCGGCGGTTCGCCGAGAAGGCGCAGGCGAGTGACACCGAGAAGGACGCCGCCATCGCCCGGCTGACCGGCCAGGTCGACGACCTCCGCCGGATCGCGGCGCGTGATTTCGAGCATGCGCCGGGCACGGAACTCCGCGGCATCCTCGAGACCGACCTCGTCAAGCGCGCCGATCGGAGGGCCGAGCTCGCCCAGCACCAGATCGACTGGGCGATGGCCGTGCTCTGGCGCCTCGGAACGCTGCACCACGCCGACGAGGCGACGCCGCGGCTCTGCTCCTGCGGCCGCCAGGTCACGGCCTGCGCCGAGCTGCGCGCGCTCGAGCCGCAGCACCAGGCCGTGCGCGATTGGCAGACGAAGAACCTGCGGATGCTGCACGCCGGCAAGCGCCACGGCCTCCCCGCCGACCACCCCGGCGTTGTGCACTCGTCCTGACCCGAACGGCTCTAGCCTGTAGGCATGCATATTCTGATCAACGTCCTGCACATCGTCGCCGCCGTCTTCATCGTCGGACCGATGGCCATCCTCCCGATGACCGCCATGCGCTCCATCCGGGCAGGGCAGGCGGGTCCCGTCGCGACCCTCGCGAAGTCGGTCAATATCTTCACGTTGCTTTCGATCGTGGTCGCGTTCTTCGGTTTCGGGGCGCTCGGCCTCAAGGAGGCCGACGACGCCTGGACCTTCGGATCGACCTGGGTGTGGCTGTCCCTCGTGCTCTACGTGATCGCGCTCGCGATCAACCTGTTCCTCGTCGTGCCGGCGCTCAAGGCCGCAGCAGAGTCGCTCGCGACGGATGCCGCAGGCGCCAAGGCCGCCGGCTACCCGCGGATCGCCGCAGGCTCCGGTGTCGCAAGCCTGCTGCTCGTGGCGGTCGTCGTGCTGATGGTCTGGAAGCCCTAGCACCGGCATCCGCTCTCAGCCCCGTGAGGTGTCGCATATCGATGTTCGCGTTGGGATCTAACGTCGAGATGCGACACCTCAGCGCACGTACGGGCTAGCCCAGGTCGCCGACGGAGACGAGGCCGTCGTGGCGACGGCCGTCGAAGATGATCGTCGGGATCTTCACGGTGTGGATGCTCTCCTCGACCGTCTTCTTGTTGGCCGCGATGACCTGCGTGACCTGGTCGGATGCCGCGACCTGGTCGACGTGGTCGGCCTGTGCCTGGCTGAGCCCGAACTCGAGCTCCCAGCCCTGGAGAAGCGCACTCGCGTCCGCGGACTCCATGCTGTTGATCGAGACCTGCCAGGAGACCCCGGCGTCGTTCTTCTCGGTGTAGATGCGCTTCAGGATCTCCCAGTCGACCGGGGTCGTGGCGCCCTCGAGCGGGTTCAGGCGCAGGGCCTCGAGCTGCTCGGTGACGAGGAGGGAGTTCTTGAACTTGTAGCCGGTCGCCGACTGGATCGGGTATGCGATGTAGCTGAGGTTCTGCTTCTCGCCGAATCCGGCCTTCTCGATGTTGTTGAAGAGCTGCAGGCAGTATGTGCAGCCGGGGTCGATGACCTCGAGCGCGGTCTTCTTGCTCGCGTCGTAGGGGTTCAGGTAGGTCGCGTCCGCGGGCAGGTAGGCCGTGGCGTCCCAGTTCTGCATCCGGCTCGGGATGGCGGAGAAGGTCTCGCCGAGGCTCGCGAATTCGTTGCCGAAGGCGCCGACCACGTCCCACGCGGCGAGGGAATCGCCGAAGCCCGGGGTCTGGTCCGGAATGGAGCATGCCTCGGCGCCGAGGCTGCACGACGCTGAGTCCTGCTTGTTGCAGGTTCCGTAGACGTAGAGGTTGACGCCGCTCTTGACGACCTCGTACCCGCTCCAGATGGTCGTCAGGATGATCAGGACGGCGACGACCTCGAGGCCGATGCTCGCGGGCTTGACCAGGCCGGGCCTGCGCGCGGCGATCGGGGCGAGCATGTGGTCCTTCATGTCCTGCTTGAAGGTGGTGTCACACGGGCGGAAGGTGATTCGGCGGAACGTACAGTTCCACGCCTTCGCGAGGTACTTGCGATAACGGGCCGAGATGGCCGCCATGAACAGGAGAACGATGAATGCTGCGATGCAGAACACTTAGGAAAGGCCTTTCAGGAGGCGGGCGAGGGCGTCGTGTGCGCGGTCGATGTCCGCCGAAGTGGAGTGGAGTCCGAGGGAGAAGCGCAGGAGCGGGGGAAGCCCGAGCCGTTCCTTGAGCTCGTGGTGGGCGCAGAAGTAGCCGCTGCGCACCATGATCTGCTGCTGGGAGAGGAACACCGCGAGTCGGTGCGAATCCTGCTTCGGGGCGTAGCCGCTGATGACCGGGCTCGCGGCGTGATTGAGCACGACGAGGCCGGGGATCGCGCTGAGGCCGTCGAACAGGCGGCCGGAGAGGCTCGCGATGTGTTCGTGCGGTGCCAGGCCGCCTGGGCGGATGTGTCCGAGCCAGTCGAGCGCGCGGCCGAGCGCGATGATCTCGCCCCAGGCCTGCAGGCCGGGTTCGAGGAGTGCGCCGGGGTCGTCCGTGACGAGGTCGAAGGAGTCTGCGCGGACATCCGTCACCATGCCGCCGCCGACGAAACTGATCTCGAGGGAGCGCAGCAGCTCGATCCGGGTCACGACGACGCCGAGGCTCGCCCCGTACATCTTGTGCGCCGAGAAGCAGATGGCGTCGGCATCGGTCCCTCGGAGCAGCGTGTGCTCGTGGGCCATGGCCCCGACGGGCACCTCGGTCAGGGTAGAGATGAACAGCCCGATCGCCGAAAGGCCGAGCAGGGACACCG
>NZ_JASJVF010000294.1:0-3776 GCF_035019805.1 Cryobacterium sp. 10I1 | reverse complement strand
CCGTGGGGTTCTTCAGCTTCGGGTGCCGCGACACCAGGTTGGTGTAGAGCTCCATCTCCATCGACTTGCCCGAGCCCACGAGCCCACCGCCTCCCGCGAGCGGCCGCGCTTCCACCACGTACGACTCACCCCGGATCTGCAGCGACGTCGACACCGAGCGGCCGGCATCCAGTACCTGGGTGATGCGGCTCTTGACGTCCTGCGTGACCGTGAGCGCGCCCGAACCTGTTTCCGGCACCTTCCCGTCGGCGCCGACCAACACAAAGCGCTCGCCGCGTGCGCCGAGGAGGGTGTCGTCCTTGAGCAGGATGCGCAGGGTCGAGAGCGGCCGCTCGCTCAGCGCGGTCGTCCGTGCGCCGAGGTCCGCCTGGGCCTGCGTCGTGACGAGGGTCTGCACGAGTTGCAGGGACACGACGGCAGTGACGAGAACCGCAACGAACGCCACGCCCACCGTGACGAGCAGGATCCTGCCGCCGAGTGACGCGAACCAGCGCCGCACCGCTCAGCCCTCCTGGCCGGCGACGGAATACCCGACGCCGCGGACCGTGCGGATCGGATTTCCCTCGCCGAGCTTGGCCCGCAGTTGGGCGACGTGCACGTCGACCGTCCTGCTCGCACTGTAGTCCGCGATTCCCCAGACCAGGGAGAGCAGTTCCTCCCGCGAATACACCCGTCCGGGCCGGGCCATCAGCTGGGCGAGCAGGTCGAATTCGGTCGCGGTCAGGTCCACGCGGATGCCGCCGCGCGCGACCATGCGCGTCGCCGGGTCGAGCGTCACATCCTCCACCCGCAGCACCGCGTCGCCGATGAGACCCGAGGAGCGGCGCACGATCCCCTTCACCCGCGCGACGAGTTCCCTCGGCGAAAACGGCTTGGTCACGTAGTCGTCCGCACCCAGTTCGATGCCGAGCACCCGGTCGACCTCGTCGTCGCGTGCAGTGACGAAGAGCACGGGTGTCCAGTCCCCCGCCTCGCGCATGGCCCGGCACACCTCGATCCCGTCGAGCCCGGGCAGGCCGACATCAAGGATCACCGCGGCCGGCCGCAACCGGCGAACCTGCTCGAGTCCCGCGCGGCCGTCGGACTCCAGATGCACGGTGAAACCGGCGCGCACGAGGTACAGGCGTTCGATGTCCGCGATTGCGGGGTCGTCTTCGACGACCAGCACCAGCCCTTTGTCGTCGCCCACAGCTTCCATTAAGCCAGTAGGCGCCGGTTGCTGCGAACCGGGCGGGCGGATGCCGGACTCGCCTTACGTTTTCCGTACATTTCCCGAACACGGCGTTTGCGTGCGCCTGCCACTGTGGCTTCACCGCCGGGACCCTCCCGGTCCAGCGAAAGGCAGGAAAATATGAATGCATTCACGAAGCGAGCCACGACCGTTGTCGCTGCCGGCGAGCCGGACCCGCCAGCGCGGGAGGCGCATTCGGGTCCTGGGCAGTGAAAGGTCCGGGGCAGTGAAAGTATTGACCGGTCGACGCACCAGGCCTCGACGCCCGGCAGGAGGACCGACATGGACGAGACCCGAAACGGCGCAGGAGACCCGGTGGAACCGGTCGCCCTGCCGATCGATCCCGGCGCAGTGCTCTGGTCGGCGTCCGAAGCCGACCGGGTCGGGCGCCCGCTGCTCCTGATCCTTCACGGCTACGGCTCCCACGAGGGTGACCTGTTCTCGCTCGCGCCGCACCTGCCGCTCAAGCCGGTCCTCGCGGCGCTGCGGGCGCCACTTCCGGTCGGCGACGGCTGGGCCTGGTTCCCGGTCGGCATGCCCGGCGGCCTGGTCAACCCGAGCGCCCCGAACGCATCCGCTATCGAGGCGGCAGCGGACGGCGTGCTCGCCTGGCTCGACGCGCTCGTCGTGCCGCCGGCATCCGTCGGGCTGCTCGGCTTCTCCCAGGGCGGCGCGATGGCGCTGCAGCTTCTGCGCCAGGCGCCCGACCGATTCGCATTCGCGGTGCAGCTCTCGGGTTTCGTCGCCGCGGCGCCGCAGCCCGGCGACGCCGACCTCGCCGAGCGACCCGTTCCGGTGTTCTGGGGCCGAGGCACGGCCGACCCGGTGATCCAGGCGGATGCCGTCGGCCGCACCCAGGACTGGCTGCCCGGCCACTCGGTGCTCACCGAGCGCATCTACGAGGGCATGGGCCACTCGATCTCGCAGGGCGAACTCTCCGACATCGTCGGATTCCTACGCACGCAGTACGCTGACGCGCCCGCGGACGTAGCCTGACCCACTCGCCTAACCAATTCGACGGAGTTTTTGCCCGGAAAGCGCTAAAAACACGCTCGTACGTCCTAGAAAATCAAAAAGTCCGTCGAATTGGTTAGGGCACAGCGCGTGAGGGTTAGCGCTTCTTCGCGGCGGCTTTCTCGTTCTGGGCGGCAAACCGGGCGGCGTGCGCGGCCTTGCGTGCGCGCTCGGCGTCGCGGTCCTTGACGCGGATCTGCTCCTCACGCACCTCGAACTGGGTAGCGCGCTCGGTGACGAGCCACGCCGGCGGCTGCTGCAGCAACGCGAGGATCTCGGCGCTCGTGAGCGGCTCGGTGACCTTGCCGCGCGCGAGCCCGGAGATCGAGACGCCGAGTTTCGCGGCGACGACCTGCTTGGGGTGCGGGCCATTGGCGCGCAGCAGGGCGAGCCACTCCGGCGGGTTCGTGTCGAGTTCGGTGAGCTCGGTGCGCGAGATCAGGGTGTTCTGGAACTCCTCGGGGGCTGCCTCGAGCAGAATCCCGAGTTTCTGGGCCGCCGTTGCGGGCTTCATGGTCTGGGTCTTCTTCTCGCTCATCAGTCCAGCGTATAGCCTGAGAGCACCACCGCTTCGGCGGTTCATAACGGTGCGCCGCCCCGCGCGCCACAAAAGAGAGGATGCCGGTGACCTTTTCCATCGCCTTCGCCGCCGGCGTCACGCCGACCAAGTGGACCCGCGCCTGGGCAGAACGGCGCCCCGACCAGCCCCTCGAGGTCTTCCGCACCACGCCGGACGAGCAGTCTGCCGTCCTCCGCGACGGCCGCGCCCAGGTCAGCATCGTGCGCCTCCCGATCGACGAACACGACCTGAGCCTGATCGCGCTCTACCGGGAAATCCCGGTCGTCGTCGCCGCGAAGGACCACTTCATCGCCGACGCGGACAGTCTCCTCGTCGCCGACCTCGCCGACGAGCACCTGCTGCAGGACCCCGACGCCGTTCCCGAGTGGCGCGACGTCGCGACCGAGGTGCGCGAGGGCATCCGCCGCCCGCTCGCCGCCGTGCGCGACATGGACGAGACCATGGAGCTCGTCGCCGCGGGCGTCGGCATCGTGATCGTGCCGCATTCGATCGCCCGGCTGCACAGCCGCAAGGACCTCGTCTCCCGACCCGTCGAGGACGTCGCCGAGAGCCAGGTCTCCCTCGCCTGGCTCGCCGCAGAGACGACCGAGGACATCGAAGAATTCATCGGCATCGTGCGCGGCCGCACGAAGGCGAGTTCCCGGGTCGACTCGTTGCCTGCCGGCGGCGAGAAGGTCAAGAAGGAGAAGAAGACCGACAAGGCCAAGGCCGCCGCGAAGGCGTTGCGCGTCGCCGCCGCGAAGGCAAAGCCCGCCGTGGCCAAGAAGACCCAGTCCGCGCCCGGCCGCACCCGCAGCACCGCGAACCTCAAGCTCGGCAAGCGCACCGGCCGCTGAGCCGCGCAGCCCGCGCCGGCAGCGGCAGCGGCAGCGGATGCCGCGCGCGAGCCCGGAGATCGAGACGCCGAGTTTCGCGGCGACGACCTGCTTGGGGTGCGGGCCATTGGCGCGC
>NZ_JASJVF010000293.1:0-3779 GCF_035019805.1 Cryobacterium sp. 10I1 | reverse complement strand
CTACTACGCTGAAACAAACGGCCCGATAGATATCGAAGCCGCCAACAAAACGGCGGCATGAAAACCGGGACGGTTCAGGCACCGAACACTGGGCGGGGTTCAGGCCAGACAAGATCAACGCCATCGCCGCAGCACAAGCCGCCACGCTCACGCCGATACTGAAGGAAGAGAAAGAGTGAGGAAGCCGCTGCCCATCTCACCTCTCATGACTCCAGCCGAAGTATGCGCAGCACTGCGCATCGACACCCTCGACAAGCTGCGCACCACCGACAGGCTCAAAACCTTCGCCATCGACGAACACCTCCTCCGCGATGACCGCCAGTCCGTCCTGACTTTCAGCCTCGCCGACGGGGCACCTTCGCCGAGACACACACCCGGGACTCGACAATAAGTTCGACTCGGCGCACGCACCGGCACCCGCGTTTCCGGTGGCGAAGAAATCGGTGAGCGGGATCCCACGTGTTCCGATCCATACCTGAGGACGAACTGGACCGGCATGCAAGCAATCGCGCGGGCCGGGGAGAGCCAGCGCCCCGCTGTCCAACAAGCTGTTGACCAATTGCCCGGGCACACGCCACTATCCCTCGACACCGGGGCCGCTGATGCCACCATCGTGGCTCTTTGAAGGGATCGTACGGGCCTATGGGCGCTCCCGGACTCGATAAGCTCACGGCGCACCATAAGAGAGGACGATATTGGCCGCCTGGACTGTTGAATATGAGGGCGATACCCTTGACCGCTTCGTGGACTCGCTCCCTCCGTACGAGCAGGCGGTCCTCATCGCGGCAATCGAGCACGTACTCGAGGTCTATGGAATCGACATTTGCGCAGGCGAGTGGGGGAAATCACTCGGCGATGGACTGTACGAGTTTCGCGTGCGCAAATCGTTGCAGGCGATTTTTACTGAAGCCGGCCTAGCGCCGCCGATGGATATGTCTGGCATCGACCGCCAGGTACTTCTCCGAGTGTTCTGCACATTTCACGGCTGCAAGATTGTTCTTCTCTACAGCGGATACAACAAGAAGAGTGGATTCAACCGGTGGAAGCAACACCTCGATCATGGAGGTGGATTATGGGACGTCCGAAGGGTTGGATGGCCACGCAACTCGGGCGAGAACCGATGCGGTCGCCAGGCCGGCCGCCGGGGTGGCACCGGGAGCACCGCCAGGATTTCTGGGGGCCTCGTTGGCCAGGGCATCTCGAGCGAGGAAGCGGGCGAGCGGGCCTGCGTGTCGGCGCCGGTCGGGACTCGCTTCTTCCGGCACGCTGGCGGGATGCTAGACCTCAGCAAGGCACCGCTGTCAGGATAGGTTTTTGACCTTCGTCGAGCGTGAGGAGAGCCTCAGAGACACAAAAATGATCAACGCGCTCCACGGAGTGGGCGCGTGCGAATAGCTGTGACTGCGAGGGCCCATTCGGTTGTTAGCCGGGTCGCACCGGTGTGTATGAGCCCCACGTGATAGCCCTGTACTTGACCTTTGCCGTTGGCTTTGGCTGCATACATCGCGATATCGGCTTGATGTACAAGCTCATCGATATCAATCCCGGGTGTGAGCGTCGCGATCCCGACGCTGGCACCGACCTGCGCAAAGCGTTCGCCAACGCGCACGGGTGGTGTCAGCGAGTCAATCATGCGTTGAGCGACGTCCCTAGCAGCGCTGGCCGTGGTACCGCGCAACAAGATGGCGAATTCATCGCCGCCCAGTCGCGCGCAGACATCGCCGGGGCGAGTGCACCCGCGCAGCCGCGCTGCGACCTCGAGAAGTACCGCATCTCCGGCACGATGACCCAGGACATCGTTAACATCCTTAAAGTCGTCTAAGTCGAGGAACAAAACGTGCAGACCGTCCAGATGCGCCTGGTCCGCGAGGCTTGAGGCCAGCTTCGCGGTGAAGGAAGCCCGGTTGTCCAGCCCAGTCAACGAATCATATTGGGCTTGTAACGTGAGTTGTTGATGCACGTCACTATTGCGGAGGGCCAGAGCCACCTGGTTGACCAAATCACGCACAGACAACAACGCATCTGAGGGGATCTTCTTCGGCGCACCTACCAGCATCCAGGCGTTTTCGTGCAATCCCCGCAAACTAACGCACGACCAGGCGAGGTCGACGCCGACGGCGTCATCCAGCGGTCCCGGCTGAAGGACCCGCGCATCCCCTGGATCCGTTGTGGACGAGACGACGGTCCCAGGAAACGCTCCCGGAACACTAAGGAAGCTGCCGGCAACTCCTTGAACCCTCAACTCGGCGCCATCGCGCACCAGTTTGAGCAGGCGCAAACCTGGAGTGGCATCACAAATCTCAGCACAAGCCGCCCAAGCGAGAGCCCTGATCAAGGTCTCGTCAGTGAGGCCCAACAATTGCGAGCCGGTGGCGGCCAACACGGTATCGCGCCGAGTGGCCTGCTCTCGCGCCAGCAGGCCACCGCCCATTTGGCGGGCGATGAAAACGGCGATGAATATCAGCGGGAACGACTCGTATAAGCCCGTCGTTGTCGGTGGCACCGAGTGGGTCGGAATCAACGACCACAACGGCACTGTCGCAGAGAGCGCTGCCATCCCGAGGACACATCGCAGCAGAGAACGCCAGATCGATCCGTAGAAGGCTCGAAACCAGATCGCGGTGAGCACGTAGGCGATCACCGTCGTCGTGGACGGACTGGCGAGCCCGAGAACAACAATCGCAACCGTGTCCAATACGTCCAGCCACAGTGGTACCTGCCGACTCAGGAGGACGTGAACGCACGATGACAGCAACGTTACCGTTGACCCCAAAAGCATCAGCACTATCACGCCGCCGGTCGCTTCGAAAAACGCAGCAGGCACGGACACGATCAGAGACGCCATCGCCAGGGCGGCAAAGTACCACCGTGTGCTTTGGACAGTCCCGTCAGACGGCCTCAAGAGGCCACGGACGTTCACCCGGTCTACTGATTTTCGCAAAACGCCCATTGAGCGTCGGTCCTGTCTGTTGATAGGCCGGCTAACCCAAGGGGTCCCGTGCCTTTGCGACACCGGCTTGCACCGGATGTGCCCGTGCGACTGACGCAGAAACGCCGTCTCGTCAATGATCAAGTGATCCTGACCTGACCGTAGCATTCTGTCGGCTGGAACGGCCCCCGGTTTGGTTGACTCCTGATCTCTGAAGATTCGTTTTCGCTTGGAGCGAAGTTCACCATACCCAAGCCTCACCCACCCCAAGTTCCGCGCGGCACCCATCGACGACAGCTACAACGCCTACAACCAACTCAACAGCACCGCCCCCGACACCGCCGCCACCACGTGGACATATGACGCGGCCGGGAGGCAGAAGAAGAGCAGACTGCCCCGGCCCTTTCATCGACCGGCAACAGAACGTTGTGTTCCAGGGATTCACCGGGTCGGGGAAATCATATCTAGGCTGCGCGTTGGCGAAAGCCGCGTGCCGGCACCGGGTGCGAGCACACTACATTCGAATGCCGGAGCTCGAAGAGGCCTGGCAGCTGGCCCGCGATAAACCCTCCGGCACGACGAAGTTCTTGAACAAGTACGCCGCATTCACGCTCCTGGTGATCGATGAATGGCTCCTCGACGAGCCCGACGAGAGCACCAGGAGCATGCTGTTGGAACTCCTCGAGCGCCGCTACGATCAGGCATCAACAGTGTTCTGCACTTAATACGCCCAAAAGGACTGGCACCAGCGCCTTGGCTCCGGGGTTCACGCGGACGCGATCATGGACCGCATCGTGCACAACACCATCTGGGTCGAGACCGGCGGCCACAACATGCGAGAACACACCGC
>NZ_JASJVF010000292.1:0-3784 GCF_035019805.1 Cryobacterium sp. 10I1 | reverse complement strand
CGATCCCGCCGCTCGACGTGCTCTACGAGCTGATCGCGCACAACCGGGTCTCGGTGCTCAAACTCAATCCCGTGCTCCCGGGCACTCCCTTCGAGGCGCTCCTGCTGCACGGGTTCTCCGCTGAGGCCTGGCTCAGGCCGGGCGTGACCGAGGAGGAGGCGCGCTCGCGTGCCGGGCTCGGCCAGCGGCATCCGTCCAGCACCGGGGGAGTCGGTCTCGTGCTGGGAGCCGGCAACATCACGTCGATCCCGCCGCTCGACGTGCTCTACGAGCTGATCGCGCACAACCGGGTCTCGGTGCTCAAACTCAATCCCGTGCTCGACGCCCTCTCTCCGGTCTACACGGATGCCTTCGCCCCCCTCATCGAGGCGGGACTGCTCTCGATCGTCTCGGGCGGCGCGGCGGTCGGAGGGTACCTCGCCCACCACGAGGGCGTAAGCCACGTGCACATCACCGGAAGTGCGGCGACCCACGATGTCGTCGTCTTCGGCCCGGGCGCAGAGGGCCGCGCCCGGCGCGCCGCCGGCACCCCGCTGCTGCAGAAGCCCATCACGAGCGAGCTCGGCGGGGTCGCGCCGATCATCGTCCTCCCCGGGAAATGGAGTCGACGGGACGTGATCTTCCAGGCCGAGCACGTGGCCACCCAGCGCCTGCACAACGGCGGCTACAACTGCATCGCCGGTCAGGTGGTCGTGCTCAGCCGCGAATGGCCGCAGAAGGCGGAATTCCTCGCGGCGCTCCGGGCGGCCCTGGCCGCGGCGCCCGCACGGCCGCCCTGGTACCCGGGCAGCGACGCCCGGGTACACGCCGCGCTCGCCGCCTACCCCGAGGCCACCCGGCTCGGCCCGGACGGCGGTCGTCTGCTGATCGAGGCGGGCACGGCAGACCCAGCCGCGCTCATCGGCGTCGAGGCCTTCGCTCCCGTGCTCGGCGTCATCGAACTCGACGGGACCGGACAGGCCTTCCTCGACGCCGCGGTCACCGCGGCAAACGAGGACTTCCTCGGCACCCTCGGCGCGAACATCCTCGGCACCCCGGCCACGATCCGCCGGCTCGGCACGGGGTTCACCGCTGCGCTCGAGCGCCTGCGCTACGGCACGATCGCCGTCAACGCCTGGACAGGCGTGGGGTTCCTCACCGCGGCAGCGCCGTGGGGGGCCTTCCCCGGCCACTCGCTCACCGACGTGCAGAGCGGCATCGGCGTTGTGCACAACGCGCTCCTGCTCGCCGACACCGAACGCACCATCGTCCGCGGTCCGTTCCGGCCCTTCCCCCGTTCGGTCTGGCACGGCGAATTCGCGCTCTTCCCGAAGCCGCCGTGGTTCGTCAGCGCGCGGAGCGCGCCGAAGACCAGCCGACTCCTGACCGAATTCGTCAGCCGGCCGTCCTGGTGGAAGACGCCCGCGATCCTCCTTTCGGCCTTCCGGGCATGACTCTCGACCGGGTATATGCCTGGCTTCGATATGCCTGAGTCGCTCCATGCCAGTCCCGACATATACCTGCCCAGTACCCTGCCCCGCTCGCACACCGTATCGAAGGAGATACCGATGATCATCGCCAGCACGCACCCCGACGTCGAGATCCCCGACCTCAGCGTCTACGACTACCTGTTCGGCTCGATCACCGAGGAGGACAGGGACCGCACCGCCATGATCGACGCGGCCACCGGCCTGTCGACGAGCTACCGCGAGCTCCTTGCCGGCATCGACGCCGTTGCCGGCGCCCTCTTTGCCCGGGGAATCGGCCTCGGAGACGTCGTCGCCCTGCACGCCCCGAACTCGACAGCCTTCGCGATCATGTTCCACGGCATCCTCCGTGCCGGCGCGACCGCGACGACCATCAACTCCCTCTACGGCGCCGCCGAGATCGCCTCCCAGCTGCGCGACTCGCAGGCAAGGCTGCTCTTCACCGTCACACCGTTCCTGCCCCAGGCGAGCGAGGCGGCCACGCTCGCCGGCCTGGCGGCGGATGCCGTGGCCCTGCTCGATCACGACGGCTCGCGACTGTCCCTCGCCGACCTCATCCTGGAGGGTCACCCCGCGCCGGTCGTGGTGTTCGACCCGGCAACCCACGTCGCCGTGCTGCCCTATTCCTCCGGAACCACCGGCAGGCCGAAGGGTGTCATCCTCACCCACCGCAACCTCGTGGCCAACGTCGCCCAGGCGATTCCGGTGCTCGAGGGCACCCCGGACGACCGCGTTCTCGCCGTCCTGCCGTTCTTCCACATCTACGGGATGACGGTGCTGCTCAACATCGCCCTCGCGGCCCGCGAGACGGTCATCACGATGGCCCGCTTCGAGCTCCCGGAATTCCTCCGGCTGATCCAGGACTACCGGGCCACCTACGTGTTCATCGCGCCGCCGATCGCCGTGGCCCTTGCGAAGCATCCGCTCGTGGACGACTACGACCTGTCGAGCCTGCGGACCCTGTTCTCCGGCGCCGCGCCGCTCGACGCCTCGCTCGCCCACGCCGTCGCCGACCGCCTCGGCTGCCAGGTGCGCCAGGGCTACGGCATGAGTGAGCTGAGCCCGATCTCGCACGCGATGCCCCGGGGCCGCGATGACATCCCGCACGGCGTCGTCGGCCTCGCCCTCCCGAACATCGAGTGCAAGCTCGTCGACCCGGAGACCGGGCTCGCCATCGCGCTTCCCGATGTCGGGGTGAGCGAACCGGGCGAACTGCTCGTGCGCGGCCCGAACGTGATGCTCGGCTACCTCGGCAACGAGCAGGCGACCCGGGAGATCCTCGAAGATGACGGCTTCCTGCACACCGGCGACATCGCGACCGTGAGCGCTGAGGGATACGTGACGATCATCGACCGCCTCAAGGAGCTGATCAAGTACAAGGGCTACCAGGTCGCGCCCGCCGAACTCGAGGCCCTGCTGCTCAGCCACCCCGCGATCGCGGACGCCGCGGTCGTCGGAGCAGTGGATGCCGACGGCCAGGAGGTGCCGAAGGCCTTCGTCGTCGTGCTTCCCGGCCACGTGCTCACGCCGGAGGACGTGATGACCTTCGTCGCCGAGCGGGTGGCGCCGCACAAGAAGGTGCGGCAGGTGGCGTTCATCGACGTCATTCCCAAGTCCACGTCCGGCAAGATCCTGCGGAAGGACCTGCGCGCGCTCGCCCCCACGCCGTGAGCGGATGCGGCGTGCTGGGAGTTCGCCCAGCGCGCCCGGATTGCCTGCCCGCGGCCGTGCGAGCCGTGCCGGACGGACGTAGGATCTGACTATGAATCGCGACACTCAGGGGTCGTTCTCATGACTCCCCGAAACTTCACGAAGTGGCTTCCGGCCATCGTCATCCCCGCCGTCATCGCCGTCGGCGCGCTCGCCGTCCCCCTCACCGCGGGGGCGGCCGTAGACCTGCCAGACAAGACGCCTGCGCAGGTGCTCGCGCTCGTCGGCACCAGCACCGTCGACGCGCTCTCCGGAACCATCGAACAGACCTCGGAGCTCGGCCTGCCCGAGTTGCCGACGACCGGGCCGACCGCGAGCGGGAACGCCGGCGCCGCCTCCGCGCTCGAACTCCTGACCGGCTCGCACACCGGGCGGGTCTACCTCAACGGGCCGGACAACATCCGCCTGCAGGTGCTCGACAACCTCGCCGAACGCGACCTCGTGCGCAACGGCAGTGACGTCTGGCTCTACAACTCGAAGGACAACTCTGCAGCGCACGTGACCCTGCCGGCGAAGGACGCCGCGGACACGGACGCGACCACCCACGGCGGCATGGCCACGCCGGAGGAGGTCGCTGCGAAGTTCCTCGCCGCGGTCGACCCGAGCAC
>NZ_JASJVF010000291.1:0-3788 GCF_035019805.1 Cryobacterium sp. 10I1 | reverse complement strand
GAAGAAGACCGTTCAGAAGAAGTTCGCCGGCAGCGACCGGCAGGTGCGCGGCCTGATCCTCGCCGAGTTGCGCTCGACGAGGCACCCGGTGACGGATGCCGAGATCGCCACGCTCTGGCCGGACCCCGCCCAGCTCGGTCGGGCCCTGTCCGGCCTCCTGTCCGACGGGCTCGCGGTGCGCGTCGCTGCAGGGTCATACTCGCTCCCCCACGAGTAGGCGCGACCGTGAGCATCCGGATCGGCACCTCCGGCTGGAGTTACGAGCACTGGGACGGGGTGCTCTACCCGTCCGGGCTCCCCGCCGCCCGGCGGCTCGAGGTCTACGCCTCCCGTTTCGACACCGTCGAACTCAACGCGAGTTTCTACCGCTGGCCGCGGGAGTCGACGTTCGCCGGCTGGAGACGCCGCCTTCCCGAGGGATTCCTGCTCTCGGTGAAGGCGCCCCGTGGGCTCACCCACGCGAAGAGGCTCTATGCTCCCGAGGTTTGGGCGGCACGGATCGCCGCGTGCTGGCACGAGCTCGGCGACAAGCGCGCCGTCCTGCTCGTGCAGCTGCCGCCGGCGATGGAGCGCGACGATGCCAGGCTGGACTTCTTCCTCGCCGCCCTGCCGCACTGGATCAGGGTCGCCGTCGAGTTCCGGCACGACAGCTGGCTGTGCGAGGAGGTCTTCGCGATCCTCGAGCGGCACGGCGCCGCATACTGCGTGCTGAGCGGCGCGAACCTGCCGTGTGTCCTGCGCGCGACCGCACCGTTCGTGTACGTGCGGATGCACGGCCCCGATCGAGAGCACCTGTACGGAGGCTCGTACTCGGAGGCCGACCTCGATTGGTGGGCGGAACGCATCCGCGACTGGCAGGGCACAGGACGGGACGTGTTCGTCTACTTCAACAACGACGGCGGTGGAAACGCGGTCCGGAATGCGAGCGGGCTGGCCTCGCGATTCGGGAGCTGAGACCCCGACCGCTGCGACGCGGCTACTTCGCGAGCGTCGCGATCGCCTGGGCCCACAGGAAGAACTTGTTGGTGCCGAGGTCACCGATCGTGTCGATGCCGAACGCCGCCTTGAGGTGCTCGGCATCGCTGTCGCTGACGCCCTGGAGCGCCGCGACCGGCGCCTTCGCGAGCTCCTCCAGAGGGAGCGTTTCGTATGCTTTGTCGAGCTTGGCTGCGATGCCGGCCATGGGGTACCTCCACAGTGAGATGGGCTTTCCGGGGAACGAAAGCGCTTTTAAGCGTAGTTCTCCCCGGTCTCCCTCGCTAGGTGCGCTGAGTCAGCGTCCGCTGGAGGCAACCGCTATTCGGCGTGGTGACCGACGGCGGGAGTCTCGTCCTCGTCGTCGTCGTCATCGTCGTCGCCCTCGAACTCGCGCGGCTTGACGTAGGGGTCTTCGTCGCCGGCGTACTGGGCGCCCTGTGCGAGCGCGCCGACCTGGCTGTCGCGCTCCCGCGCTTCGCGGAGAAGGTCGTCGATGAGGGCGGCGTTCTCGGGGATCGCGTCCGCGATGAACTCGAGCGACGGGGTCAGCCGGGCGGTGATGTTCTTGCCGACCTCGCTGCGCAGCAGCCCGGTGGCCGCCTTGAGCGCCGCGGCGCTGTCGGTGCGCTCCTCGAGGGAGCCGTAGACGGTGTAGAAAACGGATGCGTGTTGCAGGTCACCCGTCACCTTGACGTCCGTGATGGTCACGAAGCCGAGCCTCGGGTCACGCAGGCCGCGTTCGAGCCGCTTTGCCACGATGACCTTGATGCGGTCGGCCATTTTTCTGGCGCGTTCCGGATCTGCCATGGTCTCACTCCTCTTGCTTCGGTACTGCGTTACGTCGATGCGTGGAAAATCTGGTGAATCGAGAAGCTGTCGTGCTGAGCGACCAACGGGCCTCAGGCCCCTCACGGAGAGGAGCCGGAGACCCGTCGATCAGACGCGGCCTGGTTAGACGCGCGGCTTTTCCTTCAGTTCGATCGTCTCGATCTCGTCGCCGATCTGGATGTCGTTGAACTTGCCGAGACCGATACCGGCCTCGAAGTCCGTACGAACCTCGGTGACGTCGTCCTTGAAACGACGCAGCGACTCGATGCCGAGGTTGTCTCCCACGACGACGCCGTTGCGGATGACCCGCGCCTTGGCGTTCCTCGTGATGACACCCGAGCGGACGATGACGCCGGCCACGTTTCCGAACTTGGACGAGCTGAACACCTCGCGGATCTCGGCGACACCACTCTGCACCTCTTCGAACTCGGGCTTGAGCATTCCCTTGAGGGAGTTCTCGATGTCCTCGAGCGCGTTGTAGATGACCGAGTAGAACCGCACGTCGACACCCTCGCGGGCTGCACGCTCGCGGGCCTTGGTGTCCGGGCGCACGTTGAAGCCGATGATGATGGCGTTGTCGACGGTGGCGAGGTTGACGTCGCTCTCCGTGACCGCACCGACACCGCGGTGGATGATGCGCAGCTGCACGGAGTCGTCGACCTCGATCTTGAGGAGCGACTCTTCCAGGGCCTCGACGGCACCGGAAACGTCACCCTTGATGATGAGGTTGAGCGATTCGACCTTGCCCTCTTCGAGTGCACGGGTGAAGTCTTCGAGGCTGATGCGCTTGCGGGCCTTGGCCAGCAGGGCGTTGCGCTCGGCGGCTTCGCGCTTCTCGGCGATCTGACGGGCGGTGCGGTCTTCCTGGATGACGAGGAAGGTGTCACCGGCCCGGGGAACGCTCGAGAGGCCCTGGACCTGCACGGCGCGCGACGGCGTCGCGGCGAGCACGGCAACGCCGTTTTCGTCGGCCATCGCACGAACGCGGCCATAGGCCGTTCCGGCGACGATCGAGTCGCCGACGTGCAGCGTTCCCGACTGGATGAGCACGGTTGCGACCGCGCCGCGGCCCTTGTCGAGACGAGCCTCGATGGCGACGCCACGGGCGTCCTTGTCGGGGTTGGCGCGCATGTCGAGTCCGGCGTCCGCGGTGAGGAGGACGGCCTCCAGGATTTCCTGGATGCCGATCTTCTGCTTCGCAGACACGTCGACGAACATGACGTCTCCGCCGTACTCTTCGGCGACGAGCCCGAATTCGGTGAGCTGCTGGCGCACCTTCTGCGGGTTGGCGCCTGGCTTGTCGATCTTGTTGACCGCGACCACGATCGGCACATTGGCCGCCTGGGCGTGGTTGAGGGCCTCAATGGTCTGGGGCATGATGCCGTCGTCCGCCGCGACCACGAGGATCGCGATGTCCGTCACCTGGGCACCACGGGCACGCATGGCGGTGAACGCCTCGTGGCCCGGTGTGTCGATGAAGGTGATGGCGCGGTCGATGCCCTCGTGCTCGGTGATGACCTGGTACGCGCCGATGTGCTGGGTGATTCCGCCGGCTTCGCCAGCGGCTACCTTCGCGTTACGGATCGCATCGAGGAGCGCGGTCTTTCCGTGGTCGACGTGACCCATGACGGTGACGACCGGCGGACGGGCCTTGAGCTCGTCATCGGTCTCTTCGGCCAGTTCCTGGTCGATGTCGATGTCGAAGCCGAGAAGCAGTTCGCGATCTTCGTCGTCGGGCGAGACCATCTGGATCTTGTAACCGAGTTCTTCACCGAGCACATCGAAGGTCGCCTCGTCGAGGGACTCCGTCGCCGTCGCCATTTCACCGAGGTGGAACAGCACGGTGACGAGGTTTCCGGGGCTCGCGTCGATCTTGTCGGCGAAGTCCGTGATCGAGGCGCCGCGGCGACGGCGTCGCGGCGAGCACGGCAACGCCGTTTTCGTCGGCCATCGCACGAACGCGGCCATAGGCCGTTCCGGCG
>NZ_JASJVF010000290.1:0-3809 GCF_035019805.1 Cryobacterium sp. 10I1 | reverse complement strand
GGTCCGGCCCGGGCCGGTGGACAACCGGACCGGCCCCAGGCCTGTCGAGGGCGCGCAACGCGCATCGGCGAGGGCACTGGCACCTCGAGGATCCTCGAGGTGCCTCAGGACCTCACGACGTCAGGACCTCAGACGGGCTTGGTGACGATGCTCACGAGCTTCGGCGCCCGGACGATCACGTGGACGATCTCCCGGTCCCCGATCGAGCGAATGACCGATGCGGATGCGCGGGCGAGGCCCTCGAGGTCGTCAGCGGAGATCTTCGGCGAGACCACGAGGCGCTCGCGCACCTTGCTGTCGACCTGCACGATCGCCGTGACGGACTCCTCGACGAGGAGCCGCGGGTCGGCCTTGCGCCACTGGGCGAGCGCGACGCACGGCTCGTAGCCGAGGCGCTGCCACATGTCCTCCGCGGTGTACGGCGCGAAGAGGTTGAGCGCCATGGCGGTCGCCTCAGCGGCCTCCCGCACCGCGGCATCGGCCGGGCCTGCGCCGGTGTCGATGACCTTACGGGTCGCGTTCACGAGCTCCATCAGGCGTGCGACGACGACGTTGAACTTGAAGGACTCGATCAGGCCGGGCGCGTCGGCGAGGAAGCGGTGCGTGACCCGGCGGAGGGCGGGGTCACCGGTCTTCCACAGCACGTCGGGCGCGCTCGTGACGTCCTTGGCCATGCGCCAGGCGCGGGCGAGGAACTTGGCCGAGCCGACCGGGGAGACGTCCGCCCAGTCGATGTCGTCCTCCGGCGGGCCGGCGAAGGCCATCGTGAGGCGCACGGCGTCGACGCCGAACTGGTCGATCTCCTCGGTGAAGTAGACGAGGTTGCCCTTGCTCTTGGACATCTTGGTGCCGTCGAGGATGACCATGCCCTGGTTGAGCAGTGCGGTGAACGGCTCGGTGAACGTCACGTAACCGAGGTCGAAGAGCACCTTGGTGATGAACCGGGCGTAGAGCAGGTGCAGGATCGCGTGCTCGACGCCGCCGACGTACTGGTCGACGGGAGCCCACTTCTCGGCTTCCTTCGGGTCGAAGGCCTGGGTGTCGTCGTTCGGGTTCAGGAACCGGAGGAAGTACCAGGAGCTGTCGACGAAGGTGTCCATCGTGTCGGCGTCGCGGCGCGCAGGGGTGCCGTCGATCGGGTTGGGTACGTTGACCCAGTCCGTGGCGCCGCCGAGCGGCGAGGTCCCCTTCGGCTTGAGATCGAGGCCCTCCGTCGAGGGCAGCAGCACCGGAAGCTGGTCTTCGGGCACGGGGATCTCTGCGCCGTCCTGGCCGTGGATGATCGGGATCGGGGTGCCCCAGTAACGCTGGCGGGAGATGAGCCAGTCGCGCAGCCGGTAGTTCTTCGCGGCCCTTCCGGTGCCGTCCTGGGTGAGCTGCTCGACGATGCGCTTGATCGCGTTGTTCTTGCTGAGGCCGGTGAGGGCTCCGGAATTGATCAGGCGGCCTTCCCCGGCCAGCGCGACACCGGTTTCTGCCGGATCGAGCGGCGTGGGGTCGAGCGGCAGTTCCTCCGTGCCGTCGATCATGCCGGGCGTGATCACGGGCAGGGTACCGGTCAGGGGCGCCGTCGTGTCGACGACGACCCGGACGGGCAGGTCGAACTTCCGGGCGAAATCGAGGTCGCGCTGGTCGTGTGCGGGAACGGCCATCACGGCGCCATGTCCGTAGTCCGCGAAGACGTAGTCTGCGGCCCAGATCGGCAGGCGTTCACCGTTGACGGGGTTGATCGCGAAACGTTCGAGGAAGACGCCGGTCTTCGGCCGGTCGGTGGCCTGGCGCTCGATGTCCGTGCTCTTCTGCATCTGCACGAGATAGTCCTGGAAGCGCTTGCGCACCTCGGGAGTGGAGTCGGCGACGAGCTCGGCGGCGAGGTCGGAGTCGGGGGCCACGACCATGAAGGTCGCGCCGAAGAGGGTGTCCGGGCGGGTCGTGAAGACGCTCACGACGGCCTCCCGGCCCTCGATGGCGAAGTCGACGTCGGCGCCGATGGAGCGGCCGATCCAGTTGCGCTGCATGTTGAGGACCTTGGCCGGCCAGGTGCCCTCGAGCTGGTTGAGGTCGTCGAGCAGGCGGTCGGCGTAGTCGGTGATCTTGAAGTACCACTGGGTGAGCTTCTTCTTGATCACGATCGCGCCGCTGCGGTCGCTCGTGCCGTCCGGCAGGACCTGCTCGTTCGCGAGCACGGTCTGGTCGATCGGGTCCCAGTTGACCCAGCTGTCCTTGCGGTAGGCGAGGCCCTTCTTGTACAGCTGCAGGAACAGCCATTGGTTCCACTTGTAGTACTCGGGGTCGCTCGTGTGCAGTTCACGCGACCAGTCGAAGGAGGCGGCGTAGAGCTTCATGCTCTTCTTCTGCTGCGCGATGTTGTCATAGGTCCAGCCGCGCGGGTCGATGCCGCGCTTGATGGCCGCGTTCTCGGCGGGGAGGCCGAAGGAGTCCCAGCCGATCGGGTGCAGCACGTTGAAGCCCTGCTGGCGCCAGTACCGGGCGACGATGTCGCCGAGCGCGTAGACCTCGGCGTGGCCCATGTGCAGGTCGCCTGAGGGATACGGGAACATGTCGAGCACGTACTTGCGCGGACGGGTGTCGTCGGGGTCGCTCGTCCGGAACGGTTCGAGCTCGTCCCAGATGGGTTGCCACTTCGCCTGGATCGCGGCGAAGTCATAGACGTCCTCGTCGATCTCTACGCCGTATGGGGTGCGGTCGTGCTCGTGTGCCACGGGACTCTCATTCTGGTGATTCGGGCGTGAACGCTTCACAGTCCAAGCTTCTAGGTTACTCAACCCGCGCCGGTAACGAGGTCAGGGCCGCAACCGAGCACGGTCAGGAGCGCCGCGGCCTTGATCCGGGTCTCCTCGACCTCCTCCGCCGGGACGGACAGGGTGGTGATTCCGCCGCCGGTTCCGATCGAGGCTCCTGCGGGATCGAGGACGATGCTGCGGATCACCATGGCGAGGTCGACGGCTCCGTCGCGGCCGAAGTAGCCGAACGCACCCGAGTAGATGCCGCGCGGACCGTCCTCGAGGCCGCGCAGCAGGCTGACGGCGCTCTGCTTGGGCACCCCCGTCATCGAACCGGCCGGGAAGCAGGACCGGACGGCATCCGTGCCCGTGAGCCCCGCGGCGAGGCGCGCCTCGACCGTGCTCACGAGCTGGTGGACGTGCGCGTAGCTCTCGACGTCGAGGAGGCGGGTGACGGCGACGGTGCCGAGTTCGGCCACCCGGCCGAGGTCGTTGCGCATCAGGTCGACGATCATCAGGTTCTCGGCGCGTTCCTTGTCACTCGCGGCGAGGTCGGCGCGGAGGCCGGCATCGGAGGCGGGATCCGCGGAACGCGGCCTGGTGCCCTTGATCGGTTTGCTCGAGAGGCTGCCGTCGGTGCCGACGGTGAGGAACTGCTCCGGCGATGCGCTCAACAGGGCGGTGTCCCCGAAGCGCAGCAGGCCGCCGTGGTGGCTCGGGCTGCCGGCCCGCAGCCGGTGGTAGGCCACGACGGGGTGCGGTCGCACGTCGACGGTGATCTCGTTGGTGAGGCAGAGCTGGTAGGCGTCCCCCGCGGCGATGAAGGCCTGGCAGCGTTCGATCAGGGCCGCGTAGTCGGCTGAGCCGTGCCGCCAGCGGGCGCGGGGCGGTGATCCGGGCTGCTCGGGCGCGACGTCCACCGCAGCCACCGCGCCGGCCGACGACAGTGGATGCCGCGCCGCAGGAGAACTGTCCCGTCGCGCCCGCACGGCGCGGGCCCAGTCCTCGGCAAGGCGGGCCGGCAGCCCGAGCCACCACGGCGGCCTGCTGCGCTTCGGGGACACC
>NZ_JASJVF010000289.1:0-3848 GCF_035019805.1 Cryobacterium sp. 10I1 | reverse complement strand
GCCCAATGAGCCCGATGAAGACCCCGCCGACCGCTGCGGAGACCCGGGCGGCGCTCGCCAGGCAGGCCGCCTTCGCCGCAGCGGATGCCGCAGCCCTCGACGGCCTGTTGTCCGTGCGCCCCGCAGAGGCCGGGCCGCGCCCCGAGCCGGTCTGGGACGAGGCGACGGTTGTCAATCACGAGGTCGTGCGCGAGCGCTACCACCGGCTCACCCTGTCCTGCGGCACGATCGCGGCAACCGCGCTCGCCGGGCAGTTCCTGATGATCACGGTCCCGCCGCACGGTGGAGAGCGGATCCTGCTGCCACGCCCGATGGCGATCCACCGCCGGAACCCCGAGCGAGGCACGATCGAGGTCATCTACGGCGTCGCCGGCCGCGGCACGACCGCACTCGCCGCGGTCAACCCGGGGCAGCGGCTGCTCGTGACCGGGCCGCTCGGCCGCGGCTTCGAGTTCCCGTCCGGAACCCGCCGGGCGCTGATGATCGGCCGCGGCGTCGGCGTGTGCGCCGTGATGGGTTCGGTCGAGGATGCGGCGGCCCGCGGCATCGAGGCGACGCTCGTCGCGAGCGGACGCACCAGGGGGAGCCTCATCGGCTCCGCCGAATGCGCCGAACTCGGTGCGCGCTTCATCCCGGTCACCGACGCGGAGGGCACCGCCGACCTTCCCGCACTCGGGGCTCTCCTGCGCCGCGAGTTCGCCGCCGGTCCGCCCGACGTCGTCTTCGTCTGCGGCGCCGGCGTCCTCACCCGGCTCGCCGCAGAACTCGGCGCCGAATGGGGCGTGCCCGTGCAGGCCTCCCTCGAGGCGCACATGGCGTGCGGGCTCGGCTACTGCCACGGATGCGCGGCCCCGGTCCGCACGGATCCCGCGGTCGAGGGTCCCCTCGTCTGCGTCGACGGCCCGGTCTTCGACGCCGCCGTTTAAGCGCAGATCCGGAGCAAGAGCGCTCTGTTAGACTTGGCGAGGCCAATCTATGGATTGTCCGCACGCCTTGCGCGCCATACGGGTGCGCAAGTCTTCATCGCCGGAATGGCGAGAAGCAAACACAAAAGGAGAGAACCCCCATATGGAGGGTCCAGAAATCACGTTCGCCGAAACCGTTATTGACAACGGCAAGTACGGCACTCGCACGATCCGCTTCGAGACCGGCCGTCTCGCCCAGCAGGCGCAGGGTTCTGCCGCCGCATACATCGACGAAGAGACGATGCTGCTGTCCGCCACGAGCGCGAGCAAGCAGCCCAAGGAAAACTTCGACTTCTTCCCGCTGACCATCGATGTCGAGGAGCGTATGTACGCTGCCGGCCGCATCCCGGGCAGCTTCTTCCGTCGCGAAGGTCGCCCGTCGACCGAGGCGATCCTCACCTGCCGCCTGATCGACCGGCCGCTGCGCCCGTCGTTCGTCGACGGACTCCGCAACGAGATCCAGGTCGTCGTCACCGTCCTCGCCATCGCGCCGGACGAGTACTACGACGTGCTGGCGATCAACGCCGCGTCGATGTCGACCCAGATCGCCGGCCTGCCGTTCTCCGGCCCGATCGGTGGCGTCCGCGTCGCGCTCATCCCCGACCAGAACGGTTCCGGCCAGTGGGTCGCGTTCCCGAAGCACTCGCAGGTTGAAGAGGCCGTGTTCAGCATGGTCGTCGCCGGCCGCGTTGTGACGGATGCCGATGGCAGCGAAGACGTCGCGATCATGATGATCGAGGCCGAAGCCACCGACAACGCCTGGACCTTGATCCAGGGCGGCGCCATCAAGCCGAACGAAGAGGTCATCGCCGAGGGCATCGAAGCCTCGAAGCCCTTCATCAAGCAGCTCATCGAGGCGCAGCAGAAGGTCGCAGCCGCGGCCGCGAAGCCGACAGGCAACTACCCGGTGTTCCCGCCGTACGTGCCCGCCACCTACGACGCCGTTGCCGCGCTCGCCTATGACGAGCTGAAGAACGTCTACCAGATCGCCGACAAGGTCGACCGTCAGAACGCTGACGACGCCCTCAAGGCGAGCGTCAAGACGGCGATCGCCGCGAAGATCGAAGCCGGCGAGCTCGACGCGAGCGCAGCAGGCCAGGTTTCCGCCGCGTACAAGTCGGTCACCAAGCTCGTCGTGCGCTCCCGCGTGCTCAACGAGGGCATCCGCATCGACGGCCGTGGGCTTGCGGACATCCGCCCGCTCGACGCCGAGGTCGCGATCATCCCCCGCGTGCACGGTTCGGCGATCTTCCAGCGCGGCGAGACCCAGATCCTGGGTGTCACGACGCTGAACATGCTCAAGCTCGAGCAGACGATCGACTCCCTGAGCCCGGTCACCAAGAAGCGCTACATGCACAACTACAACTTCCCGCCGTACTCCACCGGTGAAACCGGCCGGGTCGGCACGCCGAAGCGTCGCGAGATCGGCCACGGAGCGCTCGCTGAGCGTGCCCTGGTCCCCGTGCTGCCGTCGCGCGAGGAGTTCCCGTACGCCATCCGTCAGGTCTCCGAGGCGCTGAGCTCCAACGGCTCGACCTCGATGGGTTCCGTCTGTGCGTCCACCCTGTCCCTGCTCAACGCCGGTGTGCCGCTGCGCGCCCCGGTCGCGGGCATCGCGATGGGCCTCATCTCCGACACCGTTGACGGGAAGACCCGCTACGCGGCCCTGACCGACATCCTCGGTGCGGAAGACGCCCTCGGCGACATGGACTTCAAGGTCGCAGGCACGAGCGAGTTCGTCACCGCGATCCAGCTCGACACCAAGCTCGACGGCATCCCCGCCTCTGTGCTTGCCGGTGCGCTCACGCAGGCCAAGGATGCTCGTACGACCATCCTCGCCGTGCTGAACGCCGCCATCGACAAGCCCGACGAGATGGCACCGACCGCGCCCCGCGTGATCAGCGTCCAGATCCCCGTCGACAAGATCGGAGAGCTGATCGGCCCGAAGGGCAAGACGATCAACGCGATCCAGGACGAGACCGGCGCAGACATCTCGATCGAGGAAGACGGCACCGTGTACATCGGCGCCGTGGACGGCCCCTCGGCAGAGGCCGCCCGTGCCCAGGTCAACGCGATCGCGAACCCGACCAACCCGGAGGTCGGCGAGCAGTTCCTCGGAACCGTCGTGAAGATCGCCGCGTTCGGCGCCTTCGTCTCGCTCCTCCCCGGCAAGGACGGCCTGCTGCACATCAGCGAGGTCCGCAAGCTCGCCGGTGGCAAGCGCGTCGAGAACGTCGAAGACGTGCTCGGAGTCGGCCAGAAGGTCCTCGTTGAGATCACCAAGATCGACGACCGTGGCAAGCTGTCGCTCGCCCCGGTCCTCGAAGACGAGTCGGCGTCCGCCGAATCCGTCGTCGAGGTCGCATCGGTGTCCACCGAGGCGTAGTCTTAGGGTTCTGCCGACAACCTCTCGCCAGGTTAGTCGGTTAGACGGAAGGCCCGTTCTGCTTCGGCAGGGCGGGCCTTTTCCGTGCCCGGCCCCACCTATTTGAGAACATTATAAATTGGCGATATAATCAAACGGTGCCGATGACCGGATTGCCCATGGCCCAGCTCAAGGCCGAATTGTTCAAGTCGCTGGGGCATCCGCTGCGCGTGCAAGTGCTCGAACAGCTCGTCGGCGGCGAACGCTCGGTCGGCAGCCTCGCGGAGGTGCTCGGCTCCGAGCTCTCCAACCTCTCCCAGCAACTCGGTGTGCTGCGCCGCGCCGGCGTGGTCGTCACCCGCCGTGAGGGCAACACCATCTTCTACGCGGTCCGTGACGCCGGCGTCGCCGAACTGCTCACCGTTGCGAAGCGGATGCTGGTCGCGAGTCTCGAAGACTCCCACGCGCTCCTCCGCACGATCGAGCAGGACGAGCGCTAGCGGCATCCGCTTCGCAAC
>NZ_JASJVF010000288.1:0-3866 GCF_035019805.1 Cryobacterium sp. 10I1 | reverse complement strand
CCTTGTTCGTGCCCATCAGCTGGGCATCGTTCAAATAGGTGAGGTCGTCGACGGTGATGCCGAACCGGGCGGCCACGAGCTGGGTGGGCACGGGTCCGCTGAGCGCGAGGAAGGCGAGGTCGAGTTCGCCGGTCGCGAGCTCGTCGAGGAGCCCGGCCGAACCGCGCCTGGCCGCGCGCAGCCGCACCCCGACCCCCGGGTGGCCGGTGCGGAACAGCCCGAGCAGTCGCGGCACGTTGACGAGGGTGACCGAGGTCATCAGGCCGATCACGATCGACCCCGTGATCGCGTGGGTGGTCTCCTCGGCGGCATCGCGCACCCCGTTCACGGCATCGAGCGCCTCGCGCACCTTGGGCAGCAACAGCTCGCCCGTCGAGGTGAGCCGGATCTGCCTGCGGCTGCGGTCGAAGAGCTCGACGCCGAGTTCGTTCTCGAGCGACCGCACCCCCGCGGACACCGCGGACTGCGCGATCGTGAGCCGGTCGGCGGCGCGCGTGAAGCTCAGTTCGCTCGCCACCGCGCTGAAGAATTCGAACTGTCGCACATCCACTCGTGCATCATCTCATTTACAGATCGTTTCCATCACCATTCGGCGTTGTTTCTTATCTGTCGGAGCGGGACGATAGATACAGGGAGCCGCTCGAATGGCGAACCGGAAGGCATGACGTGACGAACAATTCAACTGTCCTGGGCAGCGGCCCCGTGGCGGACGCCCCGATCCAGGCGGATGCCCGCGTCCAGACCGATCCTCATTCCGCGGTCCCCTCGATAACGGATGGCCTCGGCGCGCCCGCCGCGCCCCGGCGCTCGGCCGACCGGGTCGTCGAGGTGCTCAAGGCCCACGGGGTGAAATGGGTGTTCGGCGTTCCCGGCGCCAAGATCGACCCCGTCTACGACGCCCTCGTCGACGACGGCCCCGAACTCATCGTCTGCCGGCACGAGCAGAATGCGGCCTTCATGGCCGCGGCCGTCGGCCGGCTGAGCGGCCAGCCCGGGGTCGTGCTCGTCACGAGCGGGCCCGGCACCTCCAACCTCGCGACCGGCCTGCTCACGGCCACGACAGAGGGCGACCCGATGGTCGCGATCTGCGGCGCGGTCTCCCGCGCCGACCGGCTCAAGCGCACCCACCAGTCCATGGACGCCGTCGGCATGCTCTCCGCCGTGACCAAGTCCGCAGGCGAGGTCAGCGTCGCCGACAACGTGCCGGAGGCCATCGCCAACGCGTTCCGACGCGCGACCCAGGAGCCCAAGGGCGCCGCCGCCGTCGTGCTCCCGTATGACGTGCTCGTCGACACGACGACCGTGTCGATGACGGGACCGCACTGGGTGCCGCGCCTCGGCGCCGCCCCGGCGGAGAGTGTCACGCGCGCGGCCGCACTTCTGAAGGGCGCGAAGTTCCCGGTCATCCTCGCCGGCGCACGTGCAGGGTCCGACCGCGCGACCGTTGCCCTGCATCGCCTTCTCGGCGTCGCCGACCTGCCCGTCGTCGAGACGTTCCAGGCGGCCGGCGTGCTGTCCCACGAGCTCGAAGAGCACTACCTCGGCCGGGTGGGCCTGTTCCGCAACCAGCCGGGCGACATCCTGTTGCACAAGGCCGACCTCATCCTCGCGATCGGCTACGACTTCGTCGAGTACGAGCCCTCGAAGTGGAACAAGGACCACCAGCGCCGGATCATCCACCTCGACGAGCTCTCCGCAGACCTCGACGACTACTACCGCCCGACGGTCGAGCTGCGCGGCGACGTCGCCGAGACCATCGACGCGCTCGCCCGGCAGATCGACGGCCTCGAGCTCAGTGCCGCGGCATCCGCTGTCGTCGCCACCGAACGGGCCCGCCTCGCCGAGGCCGACGAACCGCACTGGAACGACGACGAGTCGGAGGGTGTGCACCCCGCGGCCCTGACCCTCGCGATGCGCAACCTGCTGCCCGATGACACGACCGTGCTCTGCGACGTGGGGTCGCACTACATCTACATGGCCAGGCACTTCCGCACCTATCACCCGCGTACCCTGCTCTTCTCCAACGGGCAGCAGACCCTCGGCGTCGCCCTTCCGTGGGCGATCGCCGCGAGCCTCGTGCGGCCGGGCACCCCGGTCGTCTCCGTCTCGGGCGACGGCGGGTTCCTCTACTCGGCGATGGAACTCGAGACCGCGGTGCGCCTCGGCTCGACGTTCACCCACGTGATCTTCAACGACGGCACCTACGACATGGTCGCGTTCCAGCAGCAGGGCAAGTACGGCCGCACCTCCGGCGTGCAGCTCGGCGACTACGACGCGGTCAAGTACGCCGAATCCTTCGGCGCCCACGGTTACCGGGTCACGCACCTCGACGACTTCGCGGGCGTGCTGAAACAGGCCATGGCCGAGCCAGGGCCGAGCATCATCGACGTGCGCGTCGACTACCGAAACAACCGGGATGAGCTCATGGCTGATCTGGAAAGCGATGTGCTGCAGTGAGTGAATTCACGGTCTCCCGACACGAGATCTTCCAGACGAGCCTGATGAGCGCCCTGCTCGACGGCGTGTACGAGGGCGAGATGACCGTGCGCGACCTGCTCGGCCACGGCAGCTTCGGCATCGGCACCTTCAACGGGCTCGACGGCGAGATGCTGATTCTCGACGGCAGCTGCTACCAGCTGCGTGCCGACGGCGGAGTCTCCAAGGCCGATCTCGGCGCGCACACCCCGTACGCGGTCGTCACGAACTTCGTCCCTCACGTCGAGAGCGATCTGCCGGAGGGTGTCCTGCGCGCGGAGGCATCCGCCTTCATCGACCGCATGACCTCGTCGGAGAACTACATGTACGCGCTGCGGATCGACGCCGAGTTCGAGTGGATCACCATGCGCACGGTCGTCAAGCAGGAGAAGCCGTATCGCCCGATGGTCGAGGCCACCGATGAGGACGCGATCGTCGAGCTGCACAACGTGACCGGCACGATCGTCGGCTTCCGCACCCCGCTCTACGAGCAGGGCATCGGCGTTCCCGGCTGCCACGCCCACTTCGTCACCGACGACCGCCGCGCCGGCGGCCACGTGCTCGACTTCAAGCTGAAGTCCGGCCACGCCGCCCTCTGCCTCGGCACCGACCTGCGCCTGCAGCTGCCGCTGACGGATGCCTTCCGCGACGCCAATCTCTCGCCAGACGACCTCGAGTGGCAGCTGCAGAAGACCGAGGCGCACGCCAAGTAGGCGCTCCTGCGGTCTCGGGTCACGGGGGCGCGGCAGAACGGGACGCCGACACTAGTGTCGGAAAACCCTTTCCTGCCGAGCCGTAGGATCGATGGAACGGTGTGCTCCAGCCTTCCGACTGTGCCGGTCCACCGGCAACGGAAGGACCATACGTGCTCTCTCGACCCCGGGTCGTCATCGTCGGCGGCGGAATCAGCGGACTGGCGACAGCCCACTATCTGCACCAGTCTCTCGGGGACGGGGTCCTGATCACCGTGCTCGAGGCCTCCCCCCGCCTCGGCGGCAAGATCATCACCGAGGACTTCGCCGGGCACTCGGTCGACGCCGGCCCCGATGCGCTGATGGTGCGCGCACCCGTCGCCGTGAACCTCCTCACCGACCTGGGCCTCGCCGACCTCGTCGTCGCACCCGCGAGCGGGGGATCGCGGATCTGGTCCCGCGGACGCCTCCGCACGCTGCCCGCAGGAACCGTGTTCGGCATCCCCGACCGACTGCTGCCGCTGCTCCGGTCACGCCTGCTCTCCCCGCTCGGCTTCGCCCGGGTACTCCTCGACCTCGTGCTCCCCGCCGGGCGCACCCTGCCGGCCGATCCCACGATCGCCGAGATCGTGGTCCCGCGGATGGGCCACGAGGTCTTCGACCGGCTCGTCGACCCCCTTCTCGGCGGCATCCACGCCG
>NZ_JASJVF010000287.1:0-3879 GCF_035019805.1 Cryobacterium sp. 10I1 | reverse complement strand
GACCCGGACTCCACATCGAGGGCCGGCAGTTCTTCCTCGGCCGCGAGGACGTCGTTCAGGGACCCGAGCTGTTCGAGGAGCAGGTCGATGGTGGCGGAGAGTGGGACGGCATCCTGATCGTCGTCGCCGTCCTGGTCGACCTCGTCGGAACCGTTGACCGTGATCCAGTTCTCCCGCGCAGCCACCTCCGCCCGCGCCGCGTCGAGGGCAGCGGCGAGCGCAGCGGACTCTGCTTCGATCTGGGGCCATACCCGGGCAGCGCGGTGCGCGGCCGCGAGGTCGTCACGGTCGGCGTCGACAACGGAGCTGCGCTCGTCGAGCACGGCCAGGGTGGCCGTTGCGGCGTCCCTGCGGTCCTGGCGGGCCCGCATCTCTTCCTGGGCCCGAAGCCCGGCCGTCGCGTCGACCAGTGCGGCATCCGCACGGGCAGCCGCGGCGACGGCGACGGCGAGTGCCTGCTCGAGTTCGGCGGTGGCCGCCTCGAACCAGGCCAGGTCTGGTGCTGCGGTGCCGGGCTCGGTGCCTGCTGGCACGTGCCGGGCGGCGGATGCCGCGAGAGTCTCGAGCCGCACGCGCACGCCGGTGAGTTCATCGTCGAGGGCCTTGCGACGCGTGATGAGTTCTGTCTCCAGACTCTGGAACCTGCTGGTGCCGAAGAGGGTGCGCAGGACCTCGCGACGATCGTCGGTCTTGGCGAGCAGGAACCTTTGGAACCGGTTCTGTGCGAGCAGGATCACCTGCAGGAACTGGTCCTGTTTGAGCGGCAGGATGCGGGAGAGTTCGTTCCCGACATCGACGGGGCGTGCGGCGAGACCCCGCCAGCCGTCGACTGCATCGGCAGCGGCGTCGACCGCGGCGGCGTCGCGGATCTCGAGCCGGGCATCCGGTGCGGACACGGTCGTGCCGATGCCCCGCTTTTTGGCCTTGAGGTACCTGGGAGTGCGGAAGATGCGATAGTCGTTCCCGTTCAGGCCGAATTCGAGCTCGACGAAGGTGGGATCACCGGGTTCGCAATGGTCGCTGCGCAACTGCGATTCCGTGCCCTCATAGCGCGGAACACTTCCATAGAGGGCGAAACAGACCGCGTCGAGGATGCTGGACTTGCCCGCGCCGGTCTTGCCCGTGATCAGGAAGATACCGTCGTCGTCGAAGCGCTCGAAGTCGACGACCTGCTCGTTCTTGAACGGGCCGAACCCGGCGAGCCGCAGGCGCTTGATCTTCACGTCGTACTCCTCGTGTTCCTGATGCTCACTGGGTGACTTCTTTCAGTTCCCCGGCCGCGAGCAGTTCGGCGACGAGGTCTCGCTCGAACTCCGTCTGCCCGACACCGTTGCGCACGAAGCTCAGGAAGCCGGCGACGATGTCGGGATCGGTCTGCCGGTTGATCCGTTCGGCGTAGCTCTCGCTGCCGGTATCCACGACGACGGCCGGCCGGTGTTCGAGCGTGACACAGTGCGGGAAACGTTTCTGGAGCGCCCGCATGCCGTCGAGGGGCCTGACCTGGTCGGTCAGCACGGCCGAGACCCAGTCCCCTTCGAATGCTGCGAACCTGTCGGCGGTGAGGAGTTCCTCGAGCTCGCCGGTGAGCACACTGAGCCTCCGGGGAACCGGGAGGGCGACCCACTCGATCTCGAGCTCGGCGCCCTTCCCCGAACGGTCGGGGCCGAGGTCGACCTGCCAGGCGCCGCGGGGCTTTGCGGCCTCGGCGAACGAGTAGTGCAGGGGTGCGCCGGAGTAGCGCACCCGGTCTTCGAGCCTGGCTCGCCCGTGAATGTGCCCGAGTGCGACGTAGTCCGGGCCCTCGAACACGCTGACCGGCACGAGGTCGAGCCCGCCGGCGGTGATGTCCCGCTCGACGTCGCTCGCCTCCTGCGTGGCCGCGACGCCGGCCGCGAAGCAATGCGCCAGCACGACGGAGCGACCGCCGCGGACCGCGAGATCCGACCGGATCTGGTCCATGACGAAGGTGAGCACCTGCTCGTGGGTCTTGAGCGTTCGTTCCGGGTGCGTCTGATTGGCATAGAGGTGGCGGACCAGGGCCGGTTCGAGGAAGGGGATGCCGTAGAAGTGCACGGGTCCGTGCTCGTCGGTGAGAGTGACCGGCGTGGCGACCTGTTCCGGCCGGGTGATCACATGGATGCCCGCCAGGCCGGCCCACTCGGACTGGAACCCGAGCCGGGTGGCCGAGTCGTGGTTGCCGCTCGTCATGATGACCTGCGCGCCGGCGTTCCGAATCTCGCGGAGGGCCGTCGCGAGGAGGGTGTAGCTGTCCGCTGAGGGCATCGCCGAGTCGAACACGTCGCCGGCGACGACGACCACGTCGATCGAACGATCGCGGACAACGTCGACGAGCGCGTCGAGCACGATCCGGAGGTGTTCGAGGGTCGAGTGCGTGTGGAACGTGCGCCCGATGTGCCAGTCCGACGTGTGCAGGATCCTCATGGTCGTCACGCTACCGTCCAGCACCGACACGGGCCGATCGGCCCGCCCACAGCATCCATCTTTGTTCTTCTGTGTTTTCCTTGACAAACAAAAAGAAACACAGATATCGTGTAGTCAATCCTGATCGAAGCGATCGGGCCGCGCAGTGGCGGGGGTCACTCAAAGACGAGGAGGTATCATGTTTGCGGAAGAACGGCAGGCGCTGATCGCCGAACTCGTCAGCGAAGCCAGCCGGGTCACCGTCAATGAACTCGCAACCCGCTTCGACATCACCCCGGAAACAGTGCGCCGCGACCTCGATACGCTCGAAGGCTCCCGGCAGTTGCGTCGAGTCCATGGCGGGGCCGTCGCCCTCGACCGCCTCAGCCTCTCGGAGCCGAGCCTGGCCGAACGGCAGACCCAGCGACACGACGAGAAGGAACGCATCGCCGCTGCCGCGTTCGCCATGATCCCGACCAGCCAGTCCGGGTCGATCATCCTCGACGCCGGCACCACCACCGAGCTCCTCGCCGACCGTCTCGCCGACTGGACATCCGCCGGACCCGACGACCAGCTCCTCGTCATCACGAACGCCGTTCCGATCGCATACAAGCTTGCCGGCAACGAGGAAATCCAGCTCCACCTCCTCGGCGGTCGCGTCCGTGGCCTGACCCGCGCGGTCGTCGGCCAGAGCACGATCGCGCAGCTCGAGGGGCTCCGCCCCGATATCGCGTTCATCGGCGCCAACGGCGTGCATGCCATCTTCGGCCTGAGCACCCCCGACCTCGTCGAATCGTCCGTGAAGACCGCCATCGTCCGATCGGCACGGCTCGTCGTCGCGCTCGCCGATTCCACCAAGCTCGACGAAGAGACCCTGGTGCGGTTCGCCGCCCTCGGGGACATCGACGTGCTCATCACGGACGCACCCCCATCACCGGAACTTTCCGCGGCCCTGGCCGCGGCTGACGTAGAGGTTGTGATCGCGTGATCATCACGCTTACCCCGAATCCGAGCCTGGACCGCACGATCTCGCTCGACGGCATCCTCGCCCGCGGCGAGGTGCAGCGAGCCGTGGCGAGCCACGTGGAGCCGGGGGGCAAGGGCGTCAACATCTGCCGCGCCCTTGAGGCCTCCGGCGTGGAGAGCCTCGCGATCCTGCCCGGCGACGCCCTCGATCCCGTGCTCATCGCGCTCTCCGATGCGGGCATCCCGCACCTCGGCATGCCGATCGGCGCAAGCATCCGCAGCAATGTCGCGATCACGGAGCCGGACGGCACCACGACCAAGGTCAACGTGCCCGGCCCGGTGCTGACCCCCGCGCAACAGACCGAACTCATCGATCTCGTGCTCGACCGGGCGGATGGAGCAGGCTGGGTCGTGCTCGCCGGCTCGCTTCCACCGGGAGCTCCCGTCGATTTCTACGCCGACATCATCCGCCGGCTGCGCGCCCGCTACGGC
>NZ_JASJVF010000286.1:0-3880 GCF_035019805.1 Cryobacterium sp. 10I1 | reverse complement strand
CCCCATGGCACTGCGCGATTTTCCCCGTCACCCGCTCACCTTCGGCCCGAGCCCCATTCACCCGCTCGACCGGCTCAGCGCCCACCTCGGTGGCGCCCGTGTCTGGGCCAAGCGTGAGGACGTGAACAGCGGCCTCGCTTTCGGCGGTAACAAGACCCGGAAGCTGGAGTACCTGATTCCGGAGGCCCTTGCCCAGGGTGCGGACACCCTCGTCTCCATCGGCGGCATCCAGTCCAACCACACCAGGCAGGTCGCCGCGGTCGCCGCCCACCTCGGCCTGAAGGCTGTTCTGGTGCAGGAGCAGTGGGTGGACTGGCCGGACAGCGTCAACGACCGGGTGGGCAACATCCTGCTCTCCCGGCTCACCGGTGCCGACGTGCGCATCTCATCCGAGGGGTTCGGAATCGGCTTCAAGGACTCGTGGACGCAGGCCATCGCCGACGTCGTGGCCGCGGGAGGAATCCCGTATCCGATCCCTGCTGGTGCCTCCGACCACCGACTGGGCGGACTCGGCTTCGCGAACTGGGCCCACGAAGTGGCCGCCCAGGAGAAAGAGCTCGGTGTGTTCTTCGACACGATCGTGGTCTGCAGCGTCACCGGGTCGACCCACGCGGGCATGATCGCCGGATTCGCCGACCTCGAGGCGAACTTCGGGGGTCGCAAGCGGCGCGTGCTCGGGATCGACGCATCCGCCACGATCGAGGCCACTCGCAACCAGGTCGCCCGCATCGCGCGCAACACGGCGGAACTGATCGGCGTGGGGCGTCCCATCACCGACGACGAGATCACCGTGCTCGAAGGCTGGGCGGGGAACTTCTACGGGATACCGGTGGAGTCGACGAATGCCGCCATCCGGCTCACGGCGAGCCTCGAGGGCGTCATCATCGACCCCGTCTACGAGGGAAAGTCGATGGCCGGACTGATCGACCTCGTCACGACGGGCGACATTGCCAGGGACGGCAACGTCCTCTACGCCCACCTCGGCGGCCAGCCGGCGATCAACGCATACAGCGCGCTGTATCACTGAGTCTCTGCCGGGACAGGGAGGTCGGCGCGGCTAGTTCAGGCCGCGCCGGTCGAGCAGCGGCTGGATGATCGCATCGCGCCCCCTGAAGTCCCGGTACGCCTCGAGCGGGTCGATGCCGCCCCCGCGAGCGAGCAGGCGTTCCCGGAACCGCTCACCGTTCTCCCTGGTCAGGCCGCCGTGCTCGGCGAACCAGGCGCCGGTGTCCGCGTCCTGCACCTCGCTCCAGATGTACGAGTAGTAGCCCGCGTCGTACCCGCCGGAGAAGGTGTGCGCGAAATAGGTGCTCGCGTACCGGGTCGGCACGGCGGGGTTGTCGAGGCCGGCGGCGGTGAGACAGGCGGCCTCGAAGGCGGCGACATCGGTGATCTCGGTGCCGGCATCCGCTTCGATGCCGTGCCAGGCCTGGTCGAGCAGTGCGGCGGCGAGGTATTCGCTCGTCGCGAAGCCCTCGTTGAAGGTCGCAGACGCGTGGATGCCCGCGACGACCTCCGGGGGCAGCGGCTCGCCGGTCTCGCGGTGGTGCGCATAGTTCGCGAGCACCTCCGGGTCGAAGCGCCACATCTCGTTGACCTGGCTCGGGAACTCGACGAAGTCCCGGTACACGTTCGTCCCGGCGAATTTCGGGTAGGTGACCCGCGCGAAAAGCCCGTGGAGGGCGTGCCCGAACTCGTGGAAGAGCGTGGTGACCTCGTCGAGGCTCAGCAGCGTGGCCTCCCCGGCGGCCGGCTGCGGCACATTGAGGTTGTTGCAGACGATCACGGGCGTGCCGAGCAGATCCGACTGCGAGACGAGGGCGTTCATCCACGCCCCGCCGCGCTTGGAATCCCGGGTGTACACGTCGAGGATGTACAGGCCGACGGGGGAGCCGTCCTCCTCGCACACTTCGAACACCCGCGCATCGGGGTGCCACGCGGCGAGCGAGGCACGTTCGGTGAAGGTCACCCCGTAGAGGCGCTGGGCGGCGTAGAAGACGCCGTCGCGCAGCACGCTCTCGAGCTCGAACCAGGGGCGCAGGGCGGCCGTGTCGACGTCGTACCTGGCCCGGCGCATCCGCTCGGAGTAGAACGCCCAGTCCCAGGCGGCGATGTCGAAGCCCTCCGCGAGGATCCCCGCAGCGACGTCGGCGTCGACGAGGGCCTGCAGTTGGGCCTGCTCGGCGCGCGCGTTGCGGGCGGCCGGAACCGCGAGCCGGTGCAGCAGGTCCCCGACGGCGGCGGGCGTCCTGGCGGTCTCGTCGGCCGTGACCGCGGCCGCGTGGGTCGCGAAGCCGAGCAGGCGGGCGCGTTCGGCGCGGAGGCGGGTGATCGACAGCACGAGGGCGCGGTTGTCGTGCTCTCCGCCACGGATGCCCCTGGCACGCGAGGCGGCGAGCAACCGTTCGCGCACGCCCCGGTTGGTGAGCAGCGCGAGGTAGGGGTGGCCGGTGAAGAGCACGAGGGTGATCACGAAACGGCCGGGCATGCCACGGTCGGTTGCGGCCTGGGCCGCGGCGGAGAGCTGGCCGGCAGAGAGACCGTCGAGCTCCGAAGCGTCGTCGACGACGAGGGCTAGGTCGTTGGTGTCGGCGAGAAGGTTCTTCTCGAACCGGGTTGTGGCGACGGAGAGCCGCGTGTTGAAGTCGCGGAGCAGCGCCTTGTCTGCGTCGGACAGCCCGGCGCCGGCGAGGGTGAACTGGGTGAAATACCGCTCGAGGAGGTACCGGGTCTCCGGGTCGAGCCCGAGCTCGTCTGCGCGCGCGTGCAGGGCCGCGATGCGCGCGAAGAGCTCGGGGCGCAGCCGGATCGCGTCGGAGTGGGCCGCGAGCAGGGGAGCGAGCTCCTCCTCCAGGGCGATCGTGAACGGGCTGGAATCTGAGGAGCTCCGGTTGAAGAACACCGCGGCGACCCGGTCGAGCAACTGGCCGCTCCGTTCAAGCGCCAGCAGGGTGTTCGCGACGGACGGCTCCGCGGGGTCGGAACAGATCGTTTCGACCTCGGCGAGCTGCTCGGCCATGCCTTCGAGGAACGCGGGCCGGTAGTGCTCGTCGCGAATGGCGGCATACGGCGGGAGTTGGAACGGGAGCGTGCTCGGCCGGGCGAAGGGGTTGTGCTGGTCCATGCCTTAAACCTAGTTCCGAATTCAGGAGTACGACCGGCAGTGGGGTGCCGGAGCCCGGATCAGTGCGGCGGATGCCGGCCAGCGGTGTCCTCCGGGATCCCGACTCCTGAATTCGGTACAGGTCCTAGGCTGTCAGCATGACCGCCGAGCAAACACGCGAGCCCGCACACTCCCAGCCGGAAAACAGGGACGCCGACCGCGTCGAGATCGCCCCGCACGGCGAGGCGATCCGCGACACCTATACGCACGGGCACCACGAGAGCGTGCTCCGCTCGCACACCTGGCGTACCGTCCTGAACTCGGCCGCGTACCTGATCCCGCACCTTACGCCGGGGCTGAGGGTCCTCGATGTCGGCTGCGGGCCTGGCACGATCACGGTCGACCTCGCGCGCCGGGTTTCTCCGGGCACGGTCACCGGCGTCGACGCCTCCGCTGCGATCGTCGCCCAGGCGGCCGGGCTCGCCGTCGACGAGGGTGTGCCCAACGTCGCCTTCCGGGTCGGCGATGTCTATGCCCTCGACTTCGCGGACGACAGCTTCGACCTCGTGCACGCGCACCAGGTGCTTCAACACCTGGCCAACCCGGTCGCCGCCCTGAGGGAACTCCGCCGCGTGCTGAAACCGGGCGGCATCCTCGCCGCCCGCGATGTCGACTACGGCGGCGTGGCCTGGTACCCCAAGCTCCCCGGCCTCCAGTCCTGGATGACCGCCTACCGTGCGGTGCACTACTGGAACGGAGGTGATCCAGACGCCGGCC
>NZ_JASJVF010000285.1:0-3887 GCF_035019805.1 Cryobacterium sp. 10I1 | reverse complement strand
TCTACACCCCCGAACCGAAACGGGTCTTCGGGTACTACTCGCTGCCGATCCTGCTCGGCGACACCCTCGTCGGGCGCGTCGACCTCAAGAACGACCGGCAGGCCGGCGTGCTGCGCGTTCAGGCGGCGTGGGCCGAAGCGGATGCCCCGGCCGACACCGCAGAGCGCCTCGCGCCGGTGCTGCGCGCGACCGCCCTCTGGCAGGGGCTCACCGAGATCACGGTCGCGCAGCGGGGTACTCTCGCGCCGGCACTCGCCGCCCTTCTCGCCTGAGCGCAGTCGTCAGAACTTGTTGCCCATGGCGTGCAGGCGGTCGATCCGGTCCTCGATCGGCGGGTGCGTGCTGAACAGCTTCGCCATCATGCCGGGCTTGAGCGGGTTCGCGATCCACAGGTGCGCCATCGACGTGTTCTGCTTCTGCATCGGGCGCCCGTAGGTCTCGAGCTTGGCGAGGGCGCTCGCGAGGGCATCCGGATGCCGCGTCGTCAGCGCGCTCGTGGCATCGGCGAGGTATTCGCGCTGCCGGGAGACGGCGAGCTGCACCATGCTGGCGACGAGCGGTGCCACGATCATCGCGACCAGGCCGAAGACCATCACGACGGGGTTGCCGTTGTTGTTGTTATTGCGACCGAAGAACGCCATCCGCAGGAACATGTCCGAGATGAAGCCGACCGCGACGACGAGGCCGAACACGACCATCGACACCCGGATGTCGTAGTTGCGGACGTGCCCGAGTTCGTGGGCCATCACGCCCTCGAGTTCGGAGTCATCCATGATGGCGAGCAGGCCCGTCGTCGCGGCGACGATCGCGTGCTGCGGGTCGCGCCCGGTCGCGAACGCGTTCGGCGCGGGGTCGTTGATGATGTAGATCTCCGGCATCGGCGTTCCGGTCGTGATCGACAGGTTCTCGACGGTGTTCCAGAGCCGCGGATGCTCCGCCTTGCTGTTCACCCGGATGCCGCCGCTCATCGCGATCGCCTGGCGCCCGGCCGCGAAGTACTGCACGAGGGCGTAACCCGCGGCGACGACGATCGTGAGGATCAGGATGCCGTAGCCGCCGCGACCGTAGACGGCGTTGGCAATCCAGCCGAGGCCGGCGATGATCCCCAGGAAGAGGATGATGATGAAAACGGTGTTGCGCTTGTTCCGCGCGATCGCACTGTACATCTGGGCCTGCCGCTAGAACTGGACGCGAGGCGGCTCCGCGATGGCTGCGGAGTCGGTGACCTCGAAGAAGTCGCGCTGGGTGAATCCGAGGTTCTTCGCGATCAGGTTGTTCGGGAAGACCTGGATCTTCGTGTTGAGCTCCCGCACCCCGCCGTTGTAGAAGCGGCGCGACGCCTGGATCTTGTCCTCGGTGTCGACGAGCTCAGCCTGCAGCTGCAGGTAGTTCTGGCTGGCCTGGAGCTGCGGGTACGCTTCCGCGACCGCGAAGATGCTGCGCAGGGCGGACTGCATGTGGTTCTCGGCGGCTGCGGCATCCGCAGGGGTCGTCGCACTGATCGACTCGGCGCGGGCCTTGGCGACGTTCTCGAAGACCGCCTTCTCGTGCGCCGCGTAGCCCTTGACCGTCTCGATGAGGTTCGGGATGAGGTCGGCACGCCGCTTGAGCTGCACCGTGATGTCGCTCCACGCTTCGTCCACCCGCACCTTGAGGGTCACGAGGGAGTTGTACGTCGCCCAGAAGTAGATTCCGACGATGACGACAAGCACAACAACGATGAGTAGCGGGATGAGCCATTCCATGGCAGCGTCTCCTTGTATTTCAGCGGTGCGAGCGAGCGGGCCGCGGCGGCATACGAACAATGGTGCCATCATAACGACGCCGCCTGACACTCTCATCCGCTTCCCACCAGACTCCAAGAAACACCCCCGATCCATGGTTCTTTCCGGCCGAACCGGCGAATAATCAAAGGCATGAGCCATCTGTCTGCACCCGCGGTCCACGTGACGGACCTGTTCGCCCGCCGGGGCAGGCATCCGGTGCTGCACGGGTTGAGCCTCACGGTGCCCCGTGGCCTCGTCGTGGGCCTGATCGGGCCGAGCGGATGCGGCAAGACGACCCTGATGCGCTCGATCGTCGGCGTCCAGCTCGTGCAGTCCGGGGAGGTCACCGTGCTCGGCCGCCCCGCCGGCTCCGTCTCGCTCCGGAACAGGGTCGGCTATGTCACGCAGGATGCGAGTGTCTACGACGATCTCACCGTGCGGCAGAACCTGAGGTACTTCCGGTCGGTGCTCGGCGCCCCCGCGAGCGATGTCGACCGGGTGATCGACGCGACCGACCTGGGAAGATATGCCGGCCAGCTGGCGGGTTCGCTCTCGGGCGGCCAGCGCAGCCGGGTGTCGCTCGCCGGCGCCCTGCTCGGGTCCCCCGAGCTGCTCGTGCTCGACGAACCCACCGTCGGCCTCGACCCGGTCCTCCGGGTGGAGCTCTGGGAGCTGTTCCACCGGCTCGCGGCCGGAGGGACGAGCCTGCTCGTGTCGAGCCACGTCATGGACGAAGCGAGCCGCTGCGACCGGCTGCTCCTGATGCGGGACGGTGAGATCCTCGCAGACGACACCCCGGCCGGGCTGCTCGCGTCGACCGCGACCGACGACGTCGAGGCGGCGTTCCTGAGCCTGATCCGGCGGCATCCGTCGCCAGAAGACCCGCAAGCCGATGACCCGTCGTCCGAAGGCCGGCCGACCGGGACCGGGTCGACCGGATTCGATGGTGCGCTGTGAACCCGCGCCGTACGCTCGCAACGGCCGGACGGGTGCTCGCCCAGATCCGGCACGACCCCCGCACGATCGTGCTGCTCCTCGTCGTCCCGAGCCTGCTGATCGGCCTGGTGGCGTGGATCTTCTCCGACACGCCCGTGTTCGACAGGATCGGGCCGGCGATGATCGCCCTGTTCCCGTTCATCGTGATGTTCCTCGTGACGAGCATCACGACCCTGCGGGAACGCCGCACCGGGACGCTGGAACGGCTGCTCTCGATGCCGCTCGGCAAGGGCGACTTCATCCTCGGCTACACCCTCGCCTTCGGGCTGCTCGCGGTGCTGCAGTCCGCGGTCGCGGTCGGGTACGCGGTCTGGGTCTGCGGCCTCACGATCGCCGGTTCGGTCTGGTTGCTTCTCGCGGTCGCCGTCGCCGACGCGGTTCTCGGCACGACATTCGGGCTGCTCGCGAGCGCGTTCGCCCGCACCGAGTTCCAGGTCGTGCAGTTCATGCCCGCGCTCGTGTTCCCGCAGATCCTGCTCGGCGGTATCTTCCTCCCCCGCGACCAGCTTCCGGACGCCCTGCGGATCATCAGCGACTGGCTTCCGCTCTCGCACGCGATCGACGCCCTCCAGGCGGTCGCCTCGAATTCGCAGGACGCCGCGTACATCGGCGGCGAACTGCTCATCATCGGGGCGTGGATCGTGGGAGCGGTCGTCGTCGGCTCGATCACGCTCCGCCGCCGCACCCCCTGACCCATCCCCCGCCGCGGATTTCGGCGGGCGGGAACGGGCGGGAACCGGACGCCGGTCAGCGGGCGGCGAGCACCTTCTGGAGCCAGCGGTACGAGGACTTCGGCGTGCGCTTCCGCTCGGGGTCTGCGAAGTCGACCCGCACCAGGCCGTAACGCTGGGTGTAGCCCGCGGTCCACTCGAAGCCGTCGAGCAGCGACCAGACAAAGGCCCCGCGCATGCTCACCCCCGCCGCCGGCTTGCCCGGTGCAACGGCGTCGAGTGCGGCCACGAGGTGTTCGGCGAGGTAGTCGATCCTGGCCGGGTCGTCGACGGCGCCGCGGCTGTCGACCTGGTCAGGGAAACTCGCTCCGAGGCTCGTGAGGTACACCGGCGGGAGTGCGTCGCCGTACCGGGTCGCGAGCTCGGTGAGGGCGACGCCGAGGTAGGCCGGCGC
>NZ_JASJVF010000284.1:0-3893 GCF_035019805.1 Cryobacterium sp. 10I1 | reverse complement strand
CCTCGGGTGCGGACGGCATCGCATCAGGTACGCAGGTCGTCCCTGAAGTCGCTGCACCGGTGACGGTCGGCGGTAACTCCGTCTCGATCCTCGGTGACAGCAGCGCGACATCTGGTTCGCCGGCTCCGTCAGGGTCTGGCGCGGGAACGACCTCCGCTCCCACGGCAGGATCCGCCCCGGTGACCTCAGGTTCGGATGCCACGGCGTCAGGCACGCAGGTCGACCCGGTGGTTTCCGCTCCCGTGACGGTCGGCGGCAACGCGGTCTCCGTCGTCGGTGACAGCGAGTCGGTGACCCCGACCTCCGTGACCCCGATGACCCCGATGACCACGGCTACAATGGTGGCCCCGATGGCCCCGATGGCCCCGATGGCCCCGATGGCCCCGATGGCCCCGATGGCCCCGGTGACCTCGGCTATCCCGACGGATCCGACCGACGCGGCCGGCCCGACCGCCCTCATCGACACAATCGTGACATTCGGAGCTTCGGCGAAGTCGACCACGCCGGCGCACTCCGGCAAGGTCTCGGCCCCGGCCGCACTGTCGGTCACGGAGCTCGCATCGACCGGCATCGGCACACTCGAGTTCGGCGGTTTCGCCGGCCTGTCTTTGCTCATCGCCGGAGCCGCCTTGATGTTCACGCGACTGATCAACACCGGTCGTATGAACGTCTAGTCTCCACCCCTGATGCACGGATACCGTCGGCCCGACCGGACCGGCGGCATCCGTCGTTTAGGCGGTCCCGTGCTTGCCCTGAGGTGTCGCAGAACGACGTTGGAGGGGCGTAGGAACGTCGATCTGCGACGCTTCAGCGAGGTCGGGCCCACACTCATCGGTGAGTTGCAGAAACTAGATTTCACCTGCGATTCTCCACTACCCACTATCATCGTGGGCACACGTGTTGCGCGGGGGTGGTCCGCGACATGCAGGGGGCCGTCGTCATCGCCGGGTTCTGGCAGCCGCTTTCCGCCGCGCTCATGCCGACCGACGACCCGAGAAGGGCACCACCGTGAGCGACTCCCGCACCCTCCTGTTCGCCGAGGCCGCGAACCCCGCGACCTCGCCAGCCCGCCTCGCCAAGCTCGCCGCGAAGCATTTCGACCTGCATCGGGCGATCGCTGCGAACCCCGCGTGTTATCCAGGTCTTCTCGAATGGATGCGCGGCTGCGGCACGCTCGAACCGCTCGCACCCGCATTGACGCAGTCTCCAATCGCGGCGCAGGCACCGACCCGAAAGGCGGCGCACGCTGAGCCATCCGTGCCCGCCTATGCAGTCTCCCGGCCCGTGTCCCTGCCCATGTCCCTGCCCGTGTCTGGCCCGGTAGGGGCCGGGTCGGGCGCACCCGGCGGCTGGCAGCAGCCCGTCGTTCGGGCCAGCGCCGCGGCATCCGCCGGACGTCGCCGCCGTCGGCCCGGCCTGCTCTGGGGATCGATCGGCGTTGCCGTGCTGTTGCTCGCCGGTGGCGGCGTCTGGGCGTACGCATCCGTCTTCTCCAAGATCGGCGGGTCGTCGACTCCGCAGGCCGCAGTCGAAAAGCTCCTGACCGGAGCGGTGTCGCTGGACCTGCTCAACGTGTACGGCTCCCTGTCTCCCTCGGAGATCACCTCGCTCCGGGGCCCGGTCGAGACGCTCGGCCGGATCAAGCTGGATTCCGCGACCAGCCCGACCGACTACACGGCCGTCTTCGAGAAGCTGCGACCGAACCTGAACGTCACCCTCACCGGCTTGGACTTCTCGGTCACCGACATCGGCGATGGGATTGCTGTGGTCGCCGTGACCGGTGGCCAGCTGCACGTCGACGGTGACCCGAACGCTCTCGCCGGTCTGTGGATGGACGCCGTGAAATCCCAGCTCACCGAGCAGCTGAAGGCGACAGGCTCCACCGACGAGCAGGTCGCGGCCTCGCTCGAGAAAACCCGCGCGGCCGCCGTGGCCGGCATCGACGCCGCGTTGCCCTACGACCGCAGTGCGAGCGACCTTAAGCAGGACCTGGGGAGGGACGTCACCGCAGTCGCCGTGCAGGAGGGCGGCTCGTGGTACGTCAGCCCCCTGCTGACCGGGTTCGAGCAGGGCTTCCAGGACCGCCTGCGCGCGGACCCGACGTTCACCCGCGGGGCCATCGTCGCGCCGGCCACCTATGTCACGCCGGAGGACGCAGTCCGCGGGCTGGCCGACGGGGTCTCCGCCTACCTGGCCCGGGGAGATTCGGGCGCACTCGCCGCCGCGCTTCCCCTCGCCGAACGGCGCCTTGTGAGCCTATACGGCGTGCCCCCCTCTTCAGTCGACGGACGGAGCCTGAACGTCACCAACGTCGGCGTCTCCAGCACGGTGTCCGGCGACACCGCCCGGATCACGCTGGATGACCTGTCCTTCGCGGGGGAGTCGGACTCGGTGCCGTATGCGTTCTCGATCTCGGGAGTGTGCGCCACGGTCGGGAGTGCCTCTGGCGCAAAGATCTGCCTCGATCAGATCCCCGGCTTCGCGAAGCTCGGAGCCCAGGATCTGCGGCTCATCGCCGTGCACGAAGGCGACGGCTGGTTCGTCAGCCCGTTGCGCACCGTGGCCGATGCGAGCTCGATCGTGATCAACCGGGTGGCGCAGCTGAGCCAGAGCGGCGAGCTCGCCGACCTCTTAACCACGACAGCGAATGCCCCGATCACCTCCGACGAAACGGCTCCCGTCGAGGAGGGTGCCTACTGAGGCCCCCGACATCCGTGCGCGGCCGCGACGGTTTTGGCAGGCCGCGCCGGTCTGGTGTCGCGGCCGCGTCGGTTTGCGCAGGCCGCGCCCGCCGTTTCGGGTGCGGCCTGCGGAAACGGTAGCGGCGGCGCGCGCGGCTGACCCGCGGATGCCCCGAGTCAGCGGGCGAGCTGGCCGGCGGCAATGCGCGAGCAGACCGCGGCGACGTCGGCGGATGCGGCCGGTCGCGAGAAGAAGAACCCCTACCCGTACTCGCACCCGTGTGCACGCAACCACTGCGCCTGCACCGCGGTCTCGATGTCCTCGGCGATGACGCTGCTTCCGAGGCCGCGCGCGAGCCCGAGGATCGACTGCACGAGCGGCGCATCCGTTTCGCGCAGCCCGATCGCCGAGATGAACCGGCGGTCGATCTTGAGCACGTTCGCGCGCACCTCGCTGAGCCGGGCCAAGTTCGAGAACCCGGTGCCGAAGTCGTCGATCGCGATCGCCGCCCCGGCCGCTTGCAGCTCGGCCATGTTGTCGTTCACCTCCGCGAACTCGGTGACGTAGTCGCTCTCGGTCAGCTCGATCTTGAGCGCACCGCGCGCGAGCCCCGAGCTGGACAGGATCGCGAGCACCCGGGCGGCGTACTGGGGGTCGCCGAGCTCGATGCCCGAGGCGTTGATGCTGACGAAGAACGGCGGATGCCCCGGCGGGGCCTGGATCGTCCAGCCCGTGGCCGTCGACATGGCCGTTTCGAGTACCCACTCCCCGAGGCGGGGCCTCATTCCGCTCGTCTCGCACAGCGGGATGAATTCCTCGGGGGAGATCGCGCCGCGTACCGGGTGCGTCCAGCGCAGCAGCGCCTCGACGCCCGCCGCGCGCATCGTGTCGAGGTCGATGATCGGCTGGTACACGACGGTGAACTCGCCGTTCGCGATCGCAAGGCCGACGGCGGCGGAGGAGGCGTACTGGCCGCCGTGCACCCGGGTGGTTCCCCGGCCTGAGCATCGCGGCGACCGCCGACGCCAGCACGACGATCGAGTCGCTCGTGAGCATGCCGTCGTGCCGGGAGAGCGCAACGCTGATCGACACCGCGAGACCGGACGGCACCACCTCGTGGTCGCCCCCGGCCTGACCGACCTCGGCGGCCCCCGCATCAACACCCGACCCGTCGCCGGCCTGCCGCTGATCCACGTGGAGACGCCCCGGTT
>NZ_JASJVF010000283.1:0-3896 GCF_035019805.1 Cryobacterium sp. 10I1 | reverse complement strand
AACGATACGAGGCCTTTCAACAGTCGACAACGTTGTTGATCGTCGACGGCGTTGAGACCAAGGGCAGCCGTCTCCGGCAGGTCCTCAGTCGGGAACGCGCGCCGGCTCTCGGGGTCGGCGAGCCCGGCCTTGACGGTCTGCATGTCCGAGAAGTCGGGGTGGACCCGCAGGGCGATCGTGGTCGAGACCGTGTGGCCCAGGCCCGAACGGATCGTGATGCGTTCCCGCATCCGCCCGGCGCTCACGGTCCGCGTCACCTCGAGCCGCAGCCGCGGGTCGGCGGTGGCGTCGTCGAGGTGCCGAAGCAGCGAGGTGAAGGTCACTTCGCCCGAACCGCGCCCGGCCTGGGCGATCGCCTCGCCGTGTGCCCCGCCGACCGAGACGTCCCAGCCAGAGAGCACGCGGGTGTCCGCGTGGTACAGGCCGTGGATCGGCAGTTCGGTGCGCCCGTCGGGACGTGACCACGCCTGGGTGGGTGCGGCGAGGACGATGGTCGAATCGTGGAGCAGCGGCTGGACCGGGTGGTCGCCGGCGGGCTGAATGGGCACGGGCGTCGAGATGAGGGACTGGGAAAGCATGAGGAAGGAACGACTCCTGGGTTGAAGCGGATGTCCACAGGGGGACGGAGAAGGTGGGCCGGCCGGCCGGGACTTACTCCTTGACGGCGCCGTCGGTGGTGTTCATGATCCGTTTCTGGAAGATGAAGAACATCACCGCGACCGGGATGGTCATGATCGCCGCGGCGGCGAGTTTGAGCGGATACTGGGTGCCCTGGCTGAGCTCCCCGGAGGCGAGCGAAGCGACGCCCTTGGTGAGCGTGGTCAGTTCAGGGGACTGGGTGGCCACGATGAAGTGCGAGAGCTCGTTCCACGATCCCTGGAAGGACAGGATGATGATCGTGATCAGGGCGGGCCTCGCCATCGGCAGCACGATCGACCAGAACACCCGGAAGGTGCCTGCCCCGTCGATGCGGGCCTGTTCCTCGACGCTCGCGGGGATCGATTCGAAGAAGTTCTTCATGATGAAGACCCCGGCGGCGTCGGTGAGGAGCGGAACGATCATGCCGACGTAGGTGTCGTAGATGCCGATCTGGTTGATCACGAGGAACTTCGGGATCAGGAGCACGACGCCGGGCACGCTCATCACGGCGATCAGGCCGGCGAAGATGACCGTCCGGCCGCGGAACTGCAACCGGGCGAGGGCGTAGCCGGCGAGCGAGTTGAAGAACACCCGTCCGAGCGTGACGAAGATCGTGACGATGGCGGAGTTCTTGAACCAGACCGGGAAGTCCGAGTTGAGGAACAGTTTCTGGTACGCCGCGGTCGACCAGGTCTGCGGGAGCAGCGAGATGGGATTGCTCGCCGCCTCGACATCCGTCTTGAACGAGGTCGCGACCTGCACGAGGAACGGGGCGATGTAGATGATCGCGAGCACGGTGAGGATCGCGTACATCAGCGACCGGCCGGCGACGGCGCGGGTGGGGAGCTTCTCGCGGCTGAGGGCACGGAGTTTGCGGGTTGGGCTGACCGTGGGCGCGCTCATCGTGACTCTCCGGACTTCGTCGTCGATGCGGGTGTGGCCGTGGCCGCCAGGGCGACCGCTGAGGCGGGATTCGTGAGGTAGGGCCGCATCCTGCGCTTCGACACCGGCCGTTCGCGCAGCACCCAGCGCTGGAAGAGCGTGAAGAACACGATGATCACGAAGAGGATGAACGCGATCGCGGCGCCCTGGCCCCATTCCTGGTTGTTGAACGCCGACTGGTAGGACAGGTAGGCGGGCGTGAGCGTGGTCTTGCCGGGTGCGCCCTTGGTGCCGGTGTAGATCTGGTCGAAGACCTGCCAGCTGCCGATCAGGCCGAGGGTGAGCACGGTGAACAGGGTCGGGCGCAGCTGGGGGAGGGTGACCTTCCAGAACCGCTGCCAGCCGTTGGCGCCGTCCATCATCGCGGCCTCGGTGACCTCGCCGCTGAGGTTCTGCAGTGCCGCGATGAAGAGCAGCATGAACGTGCCGCTCGTGGTGAACACGGCCATCAGGATGAAGGCCGTCATGGCGACAGAGGGGCCGGCGAGCCAGTCCCACCAGGAGACGCCGAGGAAGGATCCGTCCGTGAGCGCGGCGGGGCCCTGGGTCACCCCGAAGAGCTGCAGGAAGTTGTGCAGGATGCCGCTCGGGTCGTTGAACCAGTTCGGTCCGTTGATGCCGATGAACGAGAGCAGCTTGTTGATGGCGCCCGTCGAGCTGAACAGGAACAGCCAGAGCACGGTGATCGCCACCGAGCTCGTCACCGACGGAAAGTAGAACGAGGTGCGGAAGAAGCCGCGGCCGCGGAGGATCTGCCGGTTGACGAGCACGGCGAGCAGGAGGGAGAGGGCGGTCTGGATCGGGACGACGAGCACGACGTACCACGCGTTGTTGCGCAGTGCCGTGCCGAAGTCCTGTTCGGCCAGGCCGCCCCCATTCAGCAGGGTGGAGTAGTTGTCAAAGCCGACGAACTTCACGTTGCCGCCGAAGGGGCTGCCGCGGCCTCCCCAGTCGGAGAAGCTGACCCAGAGTGCCATGAGCACAGGGACGACGAGGAACATCCCGAGCAGGATGATCATCGGGGCGGTGAAGAGCCACCCCGAGGCGGCCTCGCCGCCCCGGATTCCGGAGCGGCGAGACGTGCGTGCGGGCTTCGACATGTCGAACTACTTCAGCAGCGCTTCGAGGTTCTTCTGGGCGGCGTCGAGGATCTGCTGGGGATCGCCCGTCTTGAGGGACTCGAGCTTGGAGTTCAGCTCGGTCACGACATCCGCTGAGCCCTTCGCGGTGGGCGTGCCGACGGCGTAGTCAGCACCGTTCAGGAACGGGACGAGCACCGGGTTGGCGGCCTTCCAGTCGGACGCGGCGGACTTGATCGACGGCATCGGGCCGAAGGCCGTTGAGAAGGCCAGCTGGGAGTCCTTGCTGGTCAGCTGCTCGACGAGCTTGAGCGCGGCGGCCTGGTTGGGGCTGTCCGTTGCGATGCCCCAGCAGTTGGTGAACTGCATGGTGCCCTTGCCGGCGGGGCCGGCCGGAAGTTCGGCGACCGTGTACTTCACGCTCGGGTAGTCGCTGGACATGGCACCGGTGATCCAGTTGCCCTCAATCGTCATGGCTGCGAGCTGCTTACCGAAAGCCTCGCCGCCCCAGCCGGCTCCGACGTCCTTCGCGTACTTCATCACGCCGTCGTTCAGGAGCTTCTTGACCTCGGTGAGACCGGCGACGGCCTCTGCGCTGTTCGCGGTGGCCTTGGAGCTGTCCTCGTTCATGAGGTTGCCGCCGGCCTGCGCCATGAAGGCGCCGGCGCGTGCGTATTCGCCGCCGATGGCGAGGCCGACCTGGTCGGGCGTGGTCAGCTTCTTGGCCACGGTTTCGAGCTGGTCCCAGGTCGTGGGGATGTCGGCGTCGGTGAGTCCGGCCTTCGCCCAGGCATCCGTGTTGATCACGAGGCCGAGCGTGGAGAAGTCCTTCGGCGCGCAGTAGAACTGGCCGTCGTAGGTGAAGGACTTGACGAGGCTCGGGTAGAAGTCGTCCTTGTTGGCGAGGCTGTCGCCGTAGGCGAGCAGGGAACCGTTCGAGGCGTAGCCGGCGAGGGCATCCGTCGACAGGTAGAACACGTCGGCCGGCTTCTTGGCCGCGAAGCCCTGGGCGAGCTGCTGGTTGAGGTCGCTCGCGACGGAGACGGTGGCCTTCGTGCCGCTCGAGGAGGACCAGGATGCGACGGCCGCGTTGACGGCCTTCGTCTCGGCGTCGCCGCTTGAACCGATCAGGACGGTGAGGCTCTTGCTCGCGTCGCTCGTGAGGGCGGCGGCCGAGCCGGTCGAGCCGGACGTGGTGCCGCCGAAGCTTGAGCTGCAGCCCGTGAGGGCGAGCGC
>NZ_JASJVF010000282.1:0-3925 GCF_035019805.1 Cryobacterium sp. 10I1 | reverse complement strand
GGGGGGGGGGGCGCGGGCGCGCGGCCCCCCCCCCCCACCACCGTGGGTCCGGGTTATTTGACCGTGTACCCCTGTGAGGTCGCGTACTCCGTGACGGCCTTCTGGTACGTCGCGAGGGCATCCGCCGGCGTGGCGGCACCGCTCGAGACCGAGTTGACGGCCTCGGTGAGCTTGTCGTACGCGAGGTTCTGGAACGGGCTGACCTGGAAGCCGCTGTAGTCGTTCGCGGCGGCGAGGAAGACGTCCTTGTTGATCTGCTGGCCGCCGAAGAAGTCGTAGGCGCGATCGGTGAAGTACGAGGAGGTCAGGATCGGCTTCCAGAGCGGGAAGAGTGCGGCCTTTTCAATGCCGAGCTTCCAGGCCTCTTCGGTTCCGAAGATGTCCTTCGCGACGGTCGCGGCGGCATCCTTGTCCTTGGCCTGGCTCGTCACCGAGAAGGCCGATCCGCCGATGTTGACCTGCTTGGGCGTTTCGCCTGCCCACTGCGGGATCGGGGCAGCCTGCCAGACGGCACCGCTCTCGGCGCCGGTGAACCCGGCGAGGTAGCCGGGCAGCCAGGCCGCCGCGATCGTCGAAGCGTATGTGCCGTCGACGAGGTGCGTGTTGTAGTCGGTCGTCGACGCGTCCTCTGTGCCGACGAGGCCCTTGGAGACCAGGTCCTGCCAGTAGGTGAGGACCTTGAGGCTCGCGGCGTCGTTCAGGTCGACCGTGACGTTCGTTCCGTCGACGGTATAGGGAATCGAGCCCGCCTGCGCGAAGAGCGCCTGCTGGTATGCCCGGCCATTGCCGGCGAAGTCGGTGATCATCGAGGTCGATCCGGCATCCTTGAGGGCCTGCGCGGCGGCCGCGTATTCTTCCCAGGTCGTCGGAACCGCGATGCCGTACTTGTCGAAGATGTCCTTGCGATAGAGCATGCCGACCGGTCCGCCGTCGACGGGGATGGCGTAGACGCCTGCCCCGCTGGACTCGTCGGCCCAGGCGCCCTCGGAGTAGTTCTGCTTGATGTCGGCCGTGTAACTCGTCAGGTCGGCGAGGGCGTCCCGCGGGATGTAGCTCTGCACGACCTCGGTCTCGAGCATGATGACATCGGGAGCACCCGAGCCGGCCTCGATGGCCGTCGAGAACTTGGTGTACTCGTCATTGCCCGCACCGACGTTGGTCCAGCAGACCTGCACCTTGTCATGCGTGTTGTTGAACAGGTCGACGACCGATTCGAATTCGGGATACCACGCCCAGACGTTGACCACGGTTGCGGCCGAGTTGACGATCTTGTTTTGACAGCTTGCTTCGGCCGCCCCGGTTGAGCAGCCGCTGAGCGTTGCGGCGAGCATGATGGCGACGCCCCCCGTTGCCAGAATCTTTTTCACTTGTGTTGGTCCATTCCCGGTGTGCAGACACCCTTGTCTCGGTATTGGCGACGGGATCCGCTGAGCCGATCGCATCGTTTACATCGTTGTAAGTAAACGATGTAACTAGATTCTGTCGAGGCGGACATCGATTTGTCAAGCGGTCTGACCCAGATCGTCACAGGCTGCCGTGATCAGGCCGGATCCCGCCCACCGCCTGCCATACAACGTTGTACTATGCGAGGAGACGAACGCTGCTGCGAACGTCGCCCGAATCGGAAGGGGCTCCATGGCGGCAACACTGCACGATGTGGCACAAATCGCCGGAGTCTCGATCAAGACCGTCTCCAACGTGATCAACGATCACCCCCACATCCGCCCCGCCACCAAACAGCGGGTGCTCGAGGCCATCGCCGAGCTCGACTACCACCCCAATCTCTCGGCACGCAGCCTGCGTTCCGGACGGACGGGCATGATCGGCCTCGCCCTCCCCGAGTTGTCCCTGAGCTACTTCGCCGAGCTCGCGGATGCCGTGATCCGCTCGGCGGAGCGCCATGGCGTCACCGTCCTGATCGAACAGACCGGGGGAGACCGGGACCGGGAGATCGGCCTGCTCTCGAGCCCCCGGCGCCAGCTCACCGACGGCCTGATCTTCAGCCCTCTCGGCATGGGCAACGACGACGCGGACTTCCTGCGGGTCGGCTACCCGCTCGTGCTGCTCGGGGAGCGGATCTTCAACGGGCCGACCGACCACGTCACGATGCGCAACGTCGATGCCGCGAGGGCGGCGACCGAACACCTGATCCGGCGGGGACGGCGCCGGATCGCGGTGGTCGGTGCGCACGAGGGCGAAGTGATCGGCTCGGCCGGCCTGCGCCTGCGCGGGTACCGGGAGGCCCTCGAGGCCGCCGGAATTCCCTTCGACCCCGCCCTGATCGGGTTCACGACCCTGTGGCACCGCTCGAACGGCGCCACAGCGACGCGGGAGCTGCTCGCCTCCGGCGTGGAGTTCGACGCCGTGTTCGGACTCAACGACACCCTGGCCCTCGGCGCCATGCGCGTGCTCCAGCAGGCTGGGCTGCGCATCCCGGAGGACGTGGCGCTGATGGGCTTCGACGATCTCGACGAGACCCGGTACAGCCTTCCGACGCTCTCGACGGTCGATCCCGGGAGGGCAGAGATCGCCGAGACCGCCGTGCGGGTGCTGCTCGAACGGATCAATGCCACCGCCCCGGAGGCGCCGAGAGAGTTCCTGGCCGACTTCCGGGTGATCGAGCGTGAGTCCTCGGAATCGCGCGAACCGGTGACCGTGCCCGGGGCATCCGAAGAGCGAGGACAGGAATCATGACGAGCGAGACCACGACGGCGGGACCCAACCCTGCGCCGAGCGGCGAGCAGTACGAGATCGCGGGACACGGCTACCGCGCGGTCGTGACCGAGATCGGCGCGTGCCTGCGCCTGCTGCAGTACGAGGGGCGCGACCTGGTCGTGAGCTTTGACCGGGACGAGGCCATGGTCGGCTTCCGGGGCGCTCTCGCGGCACCCTGGCCCAACCGGATCGCGGACGGTCGCTACCCGGTAGACGGAGTGGCCGTGCACGTGCCGGTCAACGAGCCGTCGCGGGACTGCGCGCTGCACGGGCTCGTGTTCGACCGGGCCTGGCGGCTGCTCGCGCAGGCTCCCGGCGAGGTCGTGCTCGGACTCAGGCTGCCCGCCGGTCCCGGCTATCCCTTCCAGCTCGACTTCACGGCCCGGTACGCGCTCGCCGCGGATGGACTGACGACCACGATCGAAGTGTGCAACTCCGGAGCGGGCACGGCGCCGTATGGCGTGTGCCCGCATCCGTACCTGCGCGCGGGGGATTCCCCGCTGGACAGCTGGACGCTCAAGCTTCCGGCCGACCGGTTCCTCGAGGTCACACCGGACCGGCTGCTGCCGGTCGGAGTCGTCGACGTCGCGGCCGGCGACGGTGCCTTCGACTTCCGGGAGCCCCGGGTGCTGGGTGCGACGGAGATCGATCACGCGTTCACGGGCATCATCCAGGACTCCGGCGGGCGCGCGACACTCGAACTGCGGGAGGCCGACGGACGCGGTGTGGCCATGAGCTTCGGGCCGGAATGCCCGTGGCTGCAAGTGCACACCGCGGACCTGCCGCTCCCAGGGGTCACCCGGCTCGGCCTCGCGGTGGAGCCGATGACGTGCCCTCCTGACGCGTTCAACTCCGGCATCGACCTCGTTCGTCTGGCGCCAGGAGACACCCACGAGGCGAGCTGGCGGATCAGCGCGCTCTGACCCGGCAGGCGGGGTGGGTCGGAGCAGGTGGGTCAGACGCGGTGGGCGGCGTACTGCGAGCGGATCACGGGGCGGAAGTCGATCGCCGGCTCCGCCGCGAGCGAGATGCGCCACTCCGGTCGCGCTCCCGTCAGCGCCCACGCCGCCTGCACGGCTGCGCCGTCGGCGACATACTCGCCAGGGGCCGGAACGACGACGGGGTTGTCGAAGAGCTGCGCCGCGATGCCGCGGACGGCCGGGTTCTGCGCCGCGCCGCCGATCAGGAGCACCCGGGAGACGACGACACC
>NZ_JASJVF010000281.1:0-3963 GCF_035019805.1 Cryobacterium sp. 10I1 | reverse complement strand
AGCACGTACGGGTCGTGCGCCTCAAGGGCGGCGACCCGTACGTGCTCGGTCGCGGCGGCGAGGAAGCAGCGTACTGCCGCAGCAACGGTATCCCCGTCGAGGTCATCCCCGGCGTCACGAGCGCCATCTCGGTGCCTGCTGCGGCCGGCATCCCGGTCACCCATCGCGGGGTGGCGAACGGGTTCACCGTCGTGACGGGCCACGAGCTGCTTCCGTCCCTGCCAGGGGGCAGCGACCACACCGTCCTGCTCCTGATGGGCGTCTCCGGCCTCGCCGCCTCCGCGGCGATGCTCGCGGACGGACCCCGCGGCGGAGACTGCCCGGTCGCCATCATCGAGGACGGCTACGGCTCGAACCAGCGGGTCACCTTCGGAAGTCTCGCAACCATCGCCGGACTCGCCGCCGAACGCGGCGTCCGCTCCCCCGCCGTCGTCGTGGTGGGGGACGTCGTCACCCTGAGCCCGCTCCACCCCCGGTACAGCAACCAGCTCGCGTCCGACGAACCCCGTTCCGGCCGGCTCATCCCAGAACCATCCCGAAAGGCTTTTTCATGACCCCCCATACTCTCCGCGTCGCCATCATCGGCGCCGGTCCCGCGGGAATCTACGCCGGCAACATCCTCGGCAAGGCCGTGCGCGACGCCGGCGGCACGATCGGCATCGACCTCTTCGATACCCTCCCCGCTCCATACGGCCTGATTCGATACGGCGTCGCCCCCGACCACCCGCGGATCAAGGGCATCGTCACAAGCCTGCACGAGATGCTCGATGCCGGCACCATCCGGTTCCTCGGCAACGTCGGCTACGGGACCGATCTGGGCCTGGACGACCTGCGGGCCCACTACCACGCAGTCATCTTCGCGACCGGGGCGATCCGCGACGCGAAGCTGCCGATCCCCGGCACCGAGCTGCCCGGCTGCTTCGGGGCCGCCGACTTCGTCTCCTGGTTCGACGGACACCCGGACGCCCCGCGCGACTGGCCGCTCGACGCCCACCAGGTCGCCGTGATCGGCAACGGCAACGTCGCCCTCGACGTCGCCAGGATGCTCGCAAAGCATGCGGACGACCTGCTGCCCACCGACATCCCCGAGAACGTCTATTCCGGCCTGGCCGCCTCGGCAGTCACCGACGTGCACATCTTCGGTCGACGCGGGCCTGCCCAGGTGAAGTTCACCCCGATCGAGCTCCGGGAGCTCGGCGCGGTGCCGGACGTCGACGTGATCGTCTACGAGGAGGACTTCCCGAGGGACGAGGCCTCCGAGCAGTTCCTCGCCGCGTCCAACAACCAGGTCAAGGTGATGAGCCGCACCCTGAACGGATGGCTCACGAAAGAACCGAGCGGGGCCTCGCGCCGCCTGCACCTGCATTTCCTGCATTCTCCCCTCGAGGTCTACGGCACCGAGAGTGTCGAAGGCATGCGCTTCGAGCGCACCGCGCCCGATCCCGCCAACCCCGGCGGTGTCACCGGGATAGGTGAGATCCTCGACTACCCGCTCCAGGCGGTCTACCGCGCCGTCGGTTACCGCGGCAGCCCCCTCGCCGAGGTGCCTTTCGACGAGACGCGCGGCGTGATCCCGAACGACGGCGGTCGGGTCCTCGACCCGGCCGCGCGGCCCATTCCCGGCCTGTACGCCACCGGCTGGATCAAGCGTGGCCCCGTCGGCCTGATCGGCCACACCAAGAGCGACGCGCTCGAGACCGTCACGCGGCTCGTCGAAGACCTCGGCAACGGCCTCCTGCCGGAGCCGGTCGAAGACGACGCGGACGCGATCCTGGCCGTGCTCTCCGCCCGCGGCATCCGCTTCACCGAATGGGACGGCTGGCTCGTGCTCGATGCCCACGAACGTGCCCTCGGAGCCGCGGACGGCTCGGCGGCCGATCGTGAGCGGGTCAAGGTCGTTCCGCGGGACGAGCAGGTCAACATCAGCCGGTCCGTGGAACTCGTCGCCTCGTGACGTACGTCATCGCGCTGCCGTGCGTGGATGTCAAGGACCGCGCCTGCGTCGACGAGTGCCCGGTCGACTGCATCTATGAAGGCGAACGGTCCCTGTACATTCACCCCGACGAATGTGTCGACTGCGGTGCCTGCGAGCCGGTCTGCCCGGTCGAGGCGGTCTACTACGAAGACGACCTTCCCGAGCAGTGGAGCGAGTACTACCGCGCGAACGTGGACTTCTTCGAGGAGATCGGGTCGCCGGGAGGCGCGGCCAAGACCGGTGTGCTGACGTTCGACCACCCGCTGATCGCGGCGCTGCCCCCGCAGGCCTGACCGGGCGCCACCGACCGGGCTACAGTGGTGGCATGTTCGGTGGCGGGTTCGGTGGGAGCGAGTTCAACGCGCTCTCGGCACGGACCGCGGCGTGCGTCGCCGCCTGCGACGCGCTCATCGCCGCGAGCGAGGACTGCGCTGACACCTGCCTGGCCCAGTCCGGCGACGGCGATGTCACCGCGTGCTTCCTCGCCGACCTCGACTGCATCGAAATCTGCACCACGACGAGCCGGGTGCTGTCCTGGCACACCCGGACAGACGGGACGACCGCCGCCTCCATGCTCGACACCTGCATGGAGGCGTGCCGCTCCTCGTCCATCGCCTGCGAGCGGATGCTGCAGCACCGGCCGGACTGGACGAGCTGCGCCCCCGAGTGCCGCAGGGTCACCGACGCCTGTGCGGAGGTACTCGCCCTGCTGTGACCCGGCCGTGACGCGGGGGCCATTGTCCCGGCCTGTCCGCGGTTCAGGACGCCCGTTCCTCCTCGCGCACGATCCGCTGGCCGACGACCGCCGATACCCCGTCCTGGCGCATCGAGACACCGTAGAGGGCGTCGGCGATTTCCATCGTGCGTTTCTGATGCGTGATGATGATGAGCTGGCTGGCCTCGCGGAGGCCCTGGAAGATCGTGAGCAGCCGGCCGAGGTTGGCGTCGTCGAGGGCAGCCTCGACCTCGTCCATGATGTAGAACGGGCTCGGGCGGGCCTTGAAGATCGCGATCAGCAGCGCGACTGCGGCGAGGGAACGCTCCCCGCCGGACAGCAGTGAGAGCCGCTCGATCTTCTTTCCTGCCGGCTTGACGCTGATCTCGATGCCGGTCGTGAGCAGGTCGTCGGGATCGGTCAGGCGGATGCTGCCAGACCCGCCGGGGAACAGGACGGGGAAGACCTCGGCGAAGGCCAGGCGGGTGTCCTCGAAGGCGCTTCCGAAGATGGCGCCCATCGTGACGTCGAGGTCGTCGATGATCGTCAGCAGGTCGGCCCGGGTGTTGGTCAGGTCGGTGAGCTGCTCGGTGAGGAATTTGTGCCGCTGCTCGAGCGCGGCGAATTCCTCGAGGGCGAGCGGGTTGATCCTGCCGAGTTGGGCGAACCGGCGCTCGGCGGAGGCGTGGCGGCGCTGCTGCTGCTCGCGGTCGTAGGCCACCGGCTCGCCATCCGGGTCGTCATCGGGCGGTACCGGCTGGTCCGGACCGTATTCCGCGACGAGGATATCTTCGACGAGGCCCAGTTCGCTGCCGGCGCGTTCGAGGAGGCCGGAGAGGTGCAGCTTCTTCTCGTAGATCTGCAGTTCGAGGCCGTGCACGCTCTCGGTCACGGCCTGCAGTCGGCTGCGGAGGGCACCGTCCTCGCGGCGCAGGGCCGCGAGTTCCTCATTCTGGCTCAGGCGCTCGGCCTCGGCGGTGGCGAGGCGGAGGCGTGCCTCGCTGACGGAGACGTCGACCGCGGCGAGCACGGCGGGGAGCGCTTCGGCGACGCGGGTCGCGGCATCCACCTGGCGACGGCGGATGACCGCACGCCGGGCGGCGGCCTCGGCTGCGGCCTGGTCGCGCTCGAACTGCCTCGCGAGGCCTGCGGCGCGGGCCTCACCCGAGCGCACGCGCTCGCGCGCGGTCTCGACGCGGAGCCCCGCGCGATGCGCAGCCTGCGTGATCCGTTCAGGAGTTTCGGGGTGGTGCGCTCGGCCTTGGTCATCGAC
>NZ_JASJVF010000280.1:0-3995 GCF_035019805.1 Cryobacterium sp. 10I1 | reverse complement strand
GTCGAGGAGCACGAGCTTCTGGTGCGGGGTCGTGCGCAACCGGGTCGAGCCGTTCGCCTCGAGCAGGTCGGCGAGGCTGAGCAGGGTCGGGCCGGAGACGCGGCCGACGAACGGGGTGACACCGATGTAGTAGCGGCCGTCGGTCTGCTTGTGCACGCCGACGTGGTCGCCTGCGCGGGTGGGCGGCGGGGCGGCCGGGCCGTCGGGCAGCGATGAATCGAGGAACTCATCTTCGAGGATCTGCCGGAACTTCTCGGGTCCCCAGTCGGCGAGCAGGAACTTGAGGCGGGCTTTGTTGCGCAGGCGCCGGTAGCCGTAATCGCGGAACAGGCTCGCGACGCCGTGCCAGACCTCGGCGACCCGGTCGGGAGTGATGAAGACGCCGAGCCGTTCGGCGAGGCGTGGGGCGGTGGAAAGGCCGCCGCCGACCCAGAGATCGAAGCCGACGCCGAGTTCGGGGTGCTCGACCGCGACGTAGGAGATGTCGTTGATCTCGTGCACGACGTCCTGGCTGGGACTTCCGGTGATGGCCGTCTTGAACTTCCGCGGCAGGTTCGCGAGGCTCTCGTCGCCGATGTAGCGTGCGGTGATGTCGGTGATCAGCCCGCTCGGGTCGATCAGTTCGTCCGCGGCGATGCCGGCGACGGGGGAGCCGAGGATGACGCGGGGTACGTCGCCGCAGGCCTCCGTGGTCTGCAGCCCGACCGCTTCGAGGCGGGTCCAGATCTCGGGGACGTCCTCGATCCGGATCCAGTGCAGCTGGATGTTCTGCCGGTCGGTGAGGTCGGCGGAGTCGCGGCCGAATTCATGGGAGATCTCGCCGATGACCCGGAGCTGGGTGGTCGTGAGCTGGCCGCCGTCGATGCGCACCCGCAACATGAAGTAGGTGTCTTCGAGCTCGTGCGGCTCGAGGGTCGCGGTCTTGCCGCCGTCGATACCGGGCTTCCGCTGCGTGTAGAGGCCCCACCAGCGCATCCGGCCGTGCAGGTCGGTCCCCTCGATCGAATCGAAACCCTGCTTCGAGTAGATGTTCTCGACCCGCTCGCGGACGCTCAGGCCGCCGTCCTCCTGCTTCCAGGCTTCGTTGCCGTTGAGGGGGGCGGTTCCGTCCACCTTCCACTGGCCGTTGGGACGGCCGGCCTGGCGGTGGGGCCTGGCCGGCGTGGCCGCTTCGGTCTGGTTCGGTGACACGGGATCCTCCTTCGGCGCCGGCACAGCGCGAGCCATAGAGCAGCGTGAGCCGGGGTGCGTTGAAAGAATCTATCGAGAATGAAGTGGAATCACTCGTGTGCGTCGTAACGACCAGTCACGCACCGTAGCAGAGCGTCACACGGATGCGTCTGGCGGCATCCGCTCCTATAGTGTCGGTCGTTGCCGTAACGGCCCCTGTCCTGTTCTGGTCCCTGTCCGCTGTCGGAGGGTGGGCATAGTCTCGCCCCATGACCCAGGTGATCTACAACACGGCGACCTCGTTCACCGGCTTCATCGCGGACGAGTCGAATTCGCTGAGCTGGCTCTTCGCCGTCGACACGGCGGGACTCGAAGACCAGGACCTCTTTCTCGCCGGCATCGGCGTTGTCGTGGAGGGCTCCACGACATACGAGTGGGTGCTGCGTGAGGAGGAGCTGCTCGCCAATCCGCACAAGTGGCGGGAGTTCTACGGCGACCGGCCCACGTTCGTCTTCACCTCGCGCGACCTGCCAACGCCGGACGGGGCAGACGTGCGTTTTGTGCGCGGGAACGTCGCTGCGGCACTGCCGGCGATTCTCGCCGCTGCGGGGGAGAAAGACGTGTGGGTGGTCGGTGGGGGCGACCTCGCCGGCCAGTTCCTCGATGCCGACGCCCTCGACACGATCATGCTCTCGGTGGCGCCGGTCGCCCTGCCCGGTGCGGCACCGCTGCTGCCCAGGAGGGTGGAGTCCGACCGCCTCGAGCTCGTGAGTGCGACGGCCCAGGGCCAGTTCGCGATCCTCACCTATCGCGTGCGCCGTTAGCCGCGTCTCGCCGGCGCCGCCACTGTTCCGTGCCGCCGACCGCCGCGTCTGTTTCCGCAGGCCGCACCCTAAGCGGCGGGCGCGGGCTGCGAAAACGGGCGCGGTTCCATCTCCCGGAAGACCGGGATGCCGAGCGGCAGGAGGGTGACGACCACATAGAGCACGCCGATGATGAAGAAGGAGGCCTGCAGACCGACGGTGTCGGCGCCGATTCCGCCGAGCAGGGCCCCTGCAGGTACGCCGGCCCAGGCCCCGGCGTTGATCAGCCCGAACACCCGTGCGCGCATGCCCTCTGGTACTCGTTCCAACTCGACCGTGCCGAGAATCGGGTTGACGGCACCCGCGGCGACGCCGGAGAGGGCTGTCGCCGCGATCAGCCACGGGAAGGGGAGTCCGGCCGCGAACGCGAAGAGAGACGGACCTCCGGCGAGGGCGAAGCAAACCGAGAACGTGACCCGTCGCGGCAGCCGGTGCGCGAAGAACCCGAAGACGACGGTACCGAGCAGCGCGCCTCCGCCCATCACGGCCACGAGTACCCCGAATGCCGCGGCGCCGCCCAGCGAATCGTGGGCGTAGAGCGGAAGCAGGGAGGAGCCGCGGGCGGCGTCGAACACGTTGGTGACGAGAACCAGGAGCACGACCGCACGCAGGAGCGGATCGCGCGTGACGAACCGGAAACCCCCAGCGAGTGCCGACCAGTAGCCATCGTTTGCCGGGAGCTCGGCCGCGGCGGGCATCCGCTCGCCGGTGAGGGGACGCGCGACGAACAGCCAGGTGATGATCGCCGAGAGCGCGAAGGTGCCCGCGTTGACGAAGAGGGCGTTCAGGGGGCCGATGCCGGCGATCAGGATGCCGCCGAGCGGGGCGCCGAGGAGGCGGGCGAGGCGTTCGGCTCCGTCGAGGAACCCGACGGAGCGTTCGAGACGGACGTGCGCCTCGGCAGAGAACGCGGGCAGCATGACCCGCCGCGCGGTCTGGCCGGGGGTGTCGAGGAGGCCGCTCAGGAAGACCAGGGCGAGCAGGCCCCAGAACGGGAGTCCGATCGTGAGCGCGAGGACGGGGATGGCGAGAACGGTCACCCCGCTGATCAGGTCGGCGAGGATGCTGGCGCGCCGGTAGCCGATCCGGTCGACGACGACCCCGCCGAGGGGGCCGCCGATGATGACCGGCGCCGTCGCGAAGAATGCCGCGGTGCCGACCTCGATCCCCGTTCCGCCCGTCGCGAGCACATAGAACGGAACCGCAAAGAGAGTGACGACGTTCCCGGTCTGAGACACGACGTGCGCCGCGAGCAGTGCGGTGAGAGACCGCAGCGCGCGGGTGGTCGCGACGGTCTTCGTCACGGGGTTCGGTAGGCCTGGTACACCAGGCTGACCCGCTCGGAGCCGTCCGCTTCGGTGTGGGCGGCGCTGAGTGCCAGGAACTTCTCGGTGATGACCTCGAGATCCTTCCGCAGCTCCGCGAGCTCGGCGACCGTGAGGCGCAGCCCTCGGTCGGAACTGGGGGCTGCACGCACCCAGTCCACGGGAAGAGCGGGCACGTTGTCGAGGTAGTGCGTGAAGTTGGCGGCGTAGATCTGCACGATCGCGCGCTGGAGAGCGGTCGATGCTGCCAGTGCCGCGGGGTCGCCGAGCAGGTCCGCCGGCTCCCAGGATGTGAGCGCGTGGCTCGACCGCCACCAGCGTTCGCGGCGATCGGTGCCAACGTCCGCGGCCTCCTGGATCAAACCGATGGACGCGAGTTTGGCCAGGTGGTAGCTCACAGTGCCCGGGGCCTCGTCGACGATGTCGCCGAGCAGGGCGGCGGTCTGGGGGCCGAGCTCGCGCAGGAGGCCGAGCAGACGCAGCCGGGTCGGGTGAGCCAGGACGCGCATGGATGCTGCGCTCGTGAGGTGTGCGGTACCACCGGTTTCAGGAGACATGCCGCCACGCTATCTCCACAACAACTATTGCGCAATAACTGTTGTGTTATTTGTTGGGGACGGGGAGTCGTGCCCTGAGG
>NZ_JASJVF010000279.1:0-3998 GCF_035019805.1 Cryobacterium sp. 10I1 | reverse complement strand
GTCTTGCGGTCGGCGGGATTCCGCCGTGCCATCCGTCCGGTCCTCGGCGCCGGGGTCCTCATCAGCGTCATCGGGCAGGTGGGCACGGGCCCGTTCCTGCAGGGCATCGTCAGCCTGGACGGACCGACGATCGGCGCGGCGCTGCTTCTTTCGGCCGTTGCAACGGTGGCTGCCTCGTGGCGGTGGCAGCTCATCGCGACCCGCCTGGGAGTTCCGCTCCGCTTGTCGACCGCCGTCGGAATGTACTACCAGTCCCAGTTCTTGAACACGATCCTTCCGGGCGGAATCGTCGGGGACATCCGCCGGGCAGTCGACAGCGGCCCGCGCGGCACAAGCGTCAGGCCCGCCGCGCGCGCTGTCGCGGTCGAGCGCCTGTCGGGGCAGGTCGTGCAGCTCGGCCTGGCGCTGATAGTGCTGGCGTGCTTCGGAACCGAGTTCGAGGGCTACCTGCTGCCGGCGCTCGGGATCGGATTCGGCGTCGTCGTCGCCGGGCTTGCCGCGACGATAGCGCTGAGCACACGCGCCCATGCGGTGCTGCTCAGCGAGGCGCGCGAACTCCGGGCCGGCCTCGGATCACTGCGCACCTCCCTGCAGGTCGCGATCGCGTCGGTCATCGTCGTCGGCTGCCATGTCGCCACTCTCACGCTCGCAACTACGGCCGTTGGCGCGAGGATGCCGGGGCTGCGGATGCTCACTCTCGCTCTCGTCATCCTGCTCGGCGCCTCGATCCCGCTGAACATCGGCGGCTGGGGACCTCGCGAGGGCATCGCCGGCTGGGCATTCGCAGTTGCGGGATCGGGCGCGCCGGCGGGGGTGGCGGCATCCACCCTGTTCGGCGTGCTCACGATGCTCTCGATCGCGCCAGGCGCGCTCGTCGCCGCCGCTGTCGCCGTTCGTCTGCGCCGACCGGAGTCCATTCTCGTTCCACACGCTCTCGACCAGGAGGAGACATCGTGACACTCACGCCATTCGTCACCCTGAGCTGCGCCATCTCGCTCGACGGGTATCTCGACACAGCGCGTCCACCGCGGCTCACCCTGTCGAATGCAGCCGACCTCGATCGTGTCGACGCCGTGCGGGCAAGGAACGACGCAATCCTGGTCGGTGCACGAACCGTGCGAGCCGACAACCCGCGATTGCTGGTGAGGAGCGCTGCCCGCCAGAACCGTCGAGAGGCGGCCGGCCTGCCGCGCTCACCGTGGAAGGTCACGGTGACGGCGACGGGCGACCTCGATCCGAACGCGGCATTCTTCACATCCGGCGACACCACTCGGCTCGTGTACTGCCCCGCGCCGCTGGCCGGCGGCCTCCGGCGACGGCTCGGACCCGCCGCCGTTGTCGTCGGGCTGGACGGTGGAGTGAGAATGGCCGACCTCGTCGCCGACCTGGGTCAGCGCGGGATCGGCACGCTCATGGTCGAGGGAGGAGCGATAGTCCACACGCAGTTTCTCACCGCGAATCTGGTCGACGAGCTCCAGCTATGCGTGGCACCGTTCTTTGTCGGCTCAGCCGGTGGCGCCCGCTTCGTCGGCGACGCCCTGTTTCCCTGGACCAGTGACCGGCGGGCTCACCTCGCAGAAGCCAGGCCGATCGGTGACATGGTTCTGATGCGCTACGCGCTCTCAGATCGGTTCACCGAGCACGACGCGGAAGCCCACCCGGCTGTGATCACGGCGCCTCTCATGGCGGGAATGCGGTGAGCGCCAACCGTCCGCCGATGGTTCGACGACGGGTGGGTTTGGCCGCCGCCCTCGTCCTGGCATTCGTCTCTGTCCTCGCGCCTGGATGGATCAGCACGGGGTCGCTGCTGGCCCTGGTGCGCGTACCCCTGGAATCGGTCGTCGTCGTCCTGATCCTGGCGGGACTTCGGCGTCCGTTCGCGCGCCGGACCGTCTCGATCCTCGCCGCCATGGTCTTCGTCGCAACCATCGCTCTCGCGGCTCTCGATCGGGGGTTCAAAAGCACGGTCGGTCAGCCGTTCAATGTGGTGACCGGCTGGCCGGAGGTGCGGGACGCCTACGGTGTCCTCCGGGATTCTGCCGGCCCGGTCGCATCGGTCACACTGCTCATCCTGATCCCGATATCGTTTTCGGCTGTCACTCTCATTCTCGCTGGTGCATTCCTTCGGATCACGGACGCAGTGGGTCGGCACCGCCGCCCCGCAGCGATCGGTGGCTTCGTGATCGCAGCGAGTTGGATCGCGCTCGGATTCAGCGGCGCCCAGGTCGTACCCGGCGAATCCGTCGCCGCTGCGGACACGATCCACACGGTCGTCGTGAAAGCCGAGCAGGTCAGGATCGCGGATGCCGACCAGGCCAGATTCGCACGCGCAAGCGCAACCGACGAATACGCCCGACTGCCGGCATCCTCTCTCCTCACCGGGCTGAAGGGAAAGGACGTCATCGTCGCGTTCGTCGAAAGTTACGGCCAGGTCGCCGTGCAGGACACGTTCTTCTCCGTCGGCGTCGACGACGTCCTGCGCAGGGGAAACGCGGAGCTCGCGGCCACGGGCTACCAGGAACGCAGCGCCTTTCTCACCTCGCCGACATTCGGCGGAATCAGCTGGCTCGCCCATTCCACCCTGCAAACCGGGCTCTGGATCGACTCACAACAGAAATACGATCAGGTGACCGCCGGAAACCGGCTCACCCTCAGCAGGGCATTTGCCGAGGCGGGCTGGCACACCATCAGTGACGTGCCCTCCGACACCGGGCCGTGGCCGATCGGCCGATCGTTCTATCATTTCGGGACAGAACTCACCTCCCAGAACGTCGGATATCAGGGTCCTCCGTTCAGCTATGCCCTGATACCCGACCAGTACACCTGGGAATACTTCCAGAAGCACGAACTGGCCGGACCACACCGTCCGCTGATGGCGGAGATCGACCTGGTGTCCTCGCACACCCCGTGGACTCCCCTGCCTCACGAGGTGCCGTGGACCGCTGTCGGAGACGGTTCACTCTACGACCCCCAGCCGGACCAGGGACTGTCTCCGAGCGAGGTCTGGCAGAACCCGCATCTGGTACAGCAGCTCTACGGACAATCCGTTGAATACTCGCTCAGCACGCTCATCTCGTTCCTCACCACCTACGACAACCCGAATCTCGTCCTCGTCGTTCTCGGCGACCACCAACCGGCGACCGTGGTCAGTGGCGAAGGCGCGAACCACACCGTGCCGATCAGCATCATCTCCCGGGATCCCGAGGTCATGAGCCGGATCGCTTCCTGGCAGTGGCAACCGGGAATGCTGCCGGATCGCGCGGCACCCGAATGGCGGATGGACGAGTTCCGTGACCGGTTTTTCGCGGCATTTGAGTGACGACCTGTCCTCAACAGTGTGCTGGTCAGAGGAAGTTTCCACACACCTGAGCCATGCTCACAGAATGTCGGTGGTCGGTCGTAACGTGGGGGCATGACCAACCTCCCGGAGTCGCCCGCCTCACCCGAAAAGCCGCACGGCGACCGGGAGCATGACGACCCGGTGCTCGGCGGCGGCGTGCTCGGCGGCGGCGTGCTCGGCGGGTTGCGCTCGATGGCAAATGTCGTCACCGGGTTGGGCGGTTCGTCCGCCGCCGTCGACACGCTCAGTGACGAGGCGGTGCTCGAGGGACACGTGTTGATCGCGGGAGCCCGGCGGGCCCTCGACACCCAGGCGGCGTGGTTCGCAGCGACCCTGGCCCGCAGGTCCCGGCCCGAACTCGGCGGGAAGGGTCTTGCGGCCCGGAAGGGGTTCCGCTCCCCGGAGGACCTGCTGCAGTCGATCTCCGGGTCGAGCAAGGGCGATGCGGTCAAGCTCCTCGGGGTGGGCCGGCTGGTGGCCGAGATCGACGCCGCTGAGAAGGCCGCCCGCGACGCCGCCGAGGCCCAGAAGCTGCTCGACGGCACCCCGCCCCTCGACGGGGCCGCTCCAGATCTGCCGCCGGTCGACCTGCAGGGCCCGAAGATCCGGCTCGGCAAGTTCGAGGGCGGCCCTTATGAACTGGCCGTCGGCGACATCT
>NZ_JASJVF010000278.1:0-3999 GCF_035019805.1 Cryobacterium sp. 10I1 | reverse complement strand
GGAATGAGCCGGGTGGCGCGGTCGAGCAGTTCGGCGACGCCGATTCCGGTCTTGCCGGAAACGCGCAGCACGTCCTCCGGCTTGCCGCCGATGAGGCTCGCGAGTTCCTTCGCGTACTTGTCTGGATCTGCGGCGGGCAGGTCGATCTTGTTGAGCACCGGGATGATCGTGAGGTCGTTCTCGAGGGCCAGGTAGAGGTTCGCGAGGGTCTGGGCTTCGATGCCCTGGGCCGCGTCGACGAGCAGGATGGCGCCCTCGCAGGCCGCGAGGCTCCGGGAGACCTCGTAGGTGAAGTCGACGTGACCGGGGGTGTCGATCATGTTGAGCGCGTAGGCCTGGCCGTCGAGTTCCCAGGGCATCCGCACGGCCTGGCTCTTGATCGTGATGCCGCGTTCGCGTTCGATGTCCATGCGGTCGAGGTACTGGGCCCGCATCAGGCGGTCGTCGACGACGCCGGTGATCTGCAGCATCCGGTCGGCGAGGGTGGACTTGCCGTGGTCGATGTGCGCGATGATGCAGAAGTTACGGATGAATGCCGGCGGTGTTGCGGCCGGCAGGAACGCCGTGAGGGGTCTGGGTGACATGATCCGGTAATTCTCCCATAGCTCAGGCCCGCCGCCGATTTCGCCGTCTCCGCTGCGGCAGATCGAACGCGGTTCGGTCGGGGAGACCGAGTAGCCGACCCGATTATCGGCCGGACCGATTAACTGGTATCGTTGCCTGTTGGCTTGCGTGTTGGGTCCCACCCCACCACGATTTTGCCGTACGGCGCCCTCTACCGCCACGCGGCCCATCCGAACAAGAACCTAACGAAAGCGTATAAACGTGGCAAATATCAAGTCGCAGATCAAGCGAATTGGCACCAACAAGAAGGCCCAGGAGCGCAACAAGGCGGTCAAGAGCGAGTTCAAGACCGCTGTTCGCGCTGCGCGCCTCGCTGTCACCTCCGGCGACAAGGACAAGGCTGTCGCCAGCCTCGCGATTGCGTCGAAGAAGCTCGACAAGGCCGTCAGCAAGGGTGTCATCCACCGCAACCAGGCCGCAAACAAGAAGTCGGCGCTCGCCAAGTCCGTCGGCGCGCTCGTCTAGTCTCTGCACCACCCAAAAAGCCCTCCGCCTCAGGCGGGGGGCTTTTTTGTCGTCCCGACCCCTTCGCGGGGCGGGACCCGGGTCTGTCAGCGCACCGAGGTGCGCTCGTAGAGGGCCATCGACCAGACGTAGCCGGCGACCGAGAGCAGGGCGCACCATCCGATCGCGAGCATCGGGTTCCAGCCGAGCGGGGTGCCGAGCAGGAGACCGCGGACGGTCTCGATGAACGACGTAAACGGCTGGTACTGCGCAAACGACTGCATCCATTCCGGCATCGAGCCCGTCGGCACGAAGCCGCTGCCCAGGAGCGGAAGGATCGTCAGGATCATCGGCAGGTTACTGGCGGTCTCGACGGTTTTCGACTGCATGCCCATGGCGACTCCGAGCCAGCTGACCGCGAACGAGACGAGCACGGTGAGTCCGGCGACGGCGAACCACTCTGCGACTCCCGCCGTCGGCCGGAATCCGACGAGGAGGCCGACTCCGAGCACGAGGGCGACGGCGATGATCGCCTGGATCGTGTTGCCGACGACGTGCCCGGCGAGGACTGCAGCGCGCGAGATCGACATTGTGCGGAACCGTGCCGTGATGCCCTCGGTCATGTCCATCGCGACGGTGATCGAGGCGCCGCTCGCGGTCCCTGCACTGGTGATCACGAGGATGCCCGGCATGACGTATGCGAGGTAGGCGTCGCGGCCGCTCGCGGGATCGACGCCGGGCAGTCCTGCCCCGAGCGTGCCGCCGAACACGAAGACGAGGAGCAGCAGAATCACCACGGGCCCGAGGATGGTGAACATCGACAGGCCGGGATACCGAACCATGTGCAGCAGGTTGCGACGCAGCATGGTGATCGCGTCGGCGACGGTATGCGATGGCCGGCGGCCGCGTGGTGTTGCCTGACGCCGGGCCGTGAGGGTGGTCATGATTCGGTTCCCTTCGTGTCGACCCGGCCCGGCCGATCCTTCGTGCCGGTGAGGGCGAAGAACACGTCGTCGAGATCCGGGGTGTGGATGCTGAGGTCGTCGACCTCGACGCCGGCGGCATCGAGGCGATCCAGGATGCCGCGCAGCGCGCCGACCGTACCGTCGCCCGGCACCGTGAGCGCGAGTCCCGCCTCATCGCGAGCGGACTCACCGAACAGGCGCGAGGCAGCGTCGAGCGCCGCGCTATCCGGGAGACGCAGCCGGATGTGCCCGCCTGGCACGAGGCGCTTGAGCTCGTCCGGCGTTCCCTCCGCGACGATCCGGCCGCCGTCGAGCACCGCAATGCGGTCCGCGAGTTCGTCCGCTTCCGCCAGTTGCTGGGTGGTGAGCAGCACCGTCGTCCCCTGCGCGACGAGGTCGCGCACGATGTCCCAGACGGTGTGGCGACTCCTCGGGTCCAGCCCGGAGGTGGGCTCGTCGAGGAAGATCACGCTCGGGGCCTGGACGAGCGTCATCGCGAGGTCGAGACGGCGGCGCATCCCGCCGGAATAGGTCGCGAGCGGCTTGCGGGCCGCCTCGACGAGGTCGAACTGCTCGAGCAGTTCGGTCACCCTGGCCTTCGATCGTTTCGCGCCGAGGTGACGCAGCCTGGCCATCAGCTGGAGGTTCTCCTCGCCGGTGAGCAGGCCGTCGACCGCCGAGAACTGGCCGGTGACGCCGATCGCGGCGCGCACGCCGTCGTGGTCGCGCAGGACGTCGCATCCGTTCACGAAAGCCGTGCCGCCGTCCGGTCGCACGAGCGTGGACAGGATGTGCACGGTTGTCGTCTTCCCTGCGCCGTTCGGGCCGAGCAACGCTGTGACGGTGCCCGCGGCAACGGAGAGGTCGACGTCGTCGAGTACGACCCGTCCGCCGTAGGACTTGCACAGTCCGTGGACGTCGATCGCTGAGCTGGTCATGGTCTTCCCTTCTCGTGATGTCTTCTGGTGGTGGGGATCTCGGACGGCACGGTCATCGGGCGCGCCGGATGCTGATGTCGCTGTGCTGGGTGCGGGCACGGACCGAGACGGTCGGCTCCGAAGCGTCGGGAGCGCGGTCGCCCGCCAGTTCGTTGCGCACCCTCCCGTCTTTCGAGGAGAGGTCGAGCCAGGCGGGCACGCCGGACCGGACGCCGATGGTGACCTGGCCGTAGCCGCTCTCGACCTGGATGGAACCGCTCGAGACCTCGTGCACGTGGATGCTGCCATATGCGGTCTTCGCCGTGACGGAGGCGAGCGCCTGTGTCACGTCGAGGTCGCCGTAGGAGAGTTTCGCGTCGAGATCGCCACAGGCCTCCCCGACCATGATGCTGCCGTGGGACGCCTTGAGGATCGCGTCACCGGCAATGGTGCCGACCCGGATCTGGCCGTGGTCGGCCGTGACCTCGATTCCACCCCCGACGGTCGCAACGGTCGCGTTGCCGTGCGCCGCGCGCAGCCACAGGTCGCCGGTGGCGTCGAGGTCGACGGGTCCGGTTGAGGACTTGATGCGGGTGTTGCCCAGGCGCCCGACGGTCCGCACGCCGCCGACACTGATCTCTGCGGTCAGCCGCGACCCCGCGGGGAGCTCGACCGTCACGTCGACGGACTCCGTCGGGCCGATGACGCTGAAGCGGGGCTTCGGACCGGTCACGGTCAGTCGCCGGCCGTCGAAGTCGACCGTCGTCTCCTCCGCGCCGCGGCGGTCGACGGCCTTTGCCGGGTTGGTCGCCGACACCGTTACGACGGTCTCCGTGCGGTCGCCGGCGAAGACGTCGATCATGCCGACCGGCAGGTTGATGGCGAGGTCGATCGGGGTGGGTGTTGGGTAGCTGGGCATGCTGGCGCCTCCCTTTCTGTGGGCTGGAGCAGTTCTTGGAACGGGTGTCCGGCCCCGACATGCGGGCCGGTGGATGCCGGGGCGGGGCCGGTCAGCGCGCCCAGCCTGCGAAGTTGTCGCCGGTGCGGAG
>NZ_JASJVF010000277.1:0-4002 GCF_035019805.1 Cryobacterium sp. 10I1 | reverse complement strand
GTGGTGAGAGGCGCGCTTTCGAGTCGGCGGCCCAGCACCGAGAGTATGAGGATCTCGTGCCGACCCCTCGGGGGTGCGGCAGGCCGGGCAACGTCGCCCGGCGAGAACCCGGGATGCAGGAGGTCACGGTGAAGGCTGTCCGGATCCATTCCTATGGCGCACAGCCGACCCTCGACGACGTGCCGGAGCCCGAGATCCTCGGCCCGTGGGACGTGCTCGTCGACGTCGGCGCCGCCGGGCTCTGCCGCACCGACCTGCACATCATCGAAGGCCAGTGGGATCCGATCCAGCACCCGCACCTGCCCTATACCCTCGGCCACGAGAACGCCGGCTGGGTGCGGGCGTGCGGCTCGGCCGTGCACAACGTCGCGGTCGGGGACACCGTCATCATGCATCCGCTCACCAGCTGCGGGCTCTGCCCCGCCTGCCGGGAGGGCCAGGACTCGCACTGCGAGAACGCCACCTTCCCCGGCATCAACGTCGACGGCGGCATGGCCGAGGTGCTGCGCACGAACGCGCGCGCCGTGGTGAAGCTCGACCCCGCGCTCCAGCCCCGGGACGTGGCCGCTCTGGCGGATGCCGGACTCACCGCGTACCACGCCGTGCGGAAGGCCGCCCCGGTGCTCTTCCCTGGCAGCCACGCCGTCGTGATCGGATCCGGCGGCCTCGGGCACATCGGCGTGCAGAGCCTCGCGGCGATCACGAGCGCGGAAATCACGGTCGTCGACCGCTCCGAAGCGGCGCTCGAGCTCGCCGGGCAGATCGGCGCACACCACACCGTGCTCGCGACGAGCGACGCGGCGGTCGAGAAGGCCGTCGCCGAGATCACCGGTGGCGGCGCGCACATCGTCTTCGACTTCGTCGGCGAACGCGGCGCAGAACTGCTCGCCCCGAAGTTGCTCCGGAACCGTGGCTCGCACTACGTGATCGGCTACGGCGGTACGGTCAGCCTGCCGACGATCGAGATCATCTCCCGCGAGATCAATGTGATCGGCAACCTCGTCGGCACATACACCGACCTTGTCGAACTGATGACCCTCACCGCCCAGGGCAAGGTCACCCTGCACACCGCTGTCTACCCGCTCGAGGCCGCCAACGACGCGATCGCCGACCTCGAGAGCGGTCGCCTGGTCGGCCGCGGCATCCTCGTACCCGGTCACGCCGCCTGAGCCCGATCCACCCCGATCCATCCGAAGGAGACCAACAGTGACGTTCCTCGAAACCTCGGAAGCCCCGAGCGGCTTCCTCGACTCCCCGCAGGCGCGGGCCCTGCTCGTGCGCGTCATCCGGGTGGCATTCCCGCACGCGCAACTGCCGGACACCGCATACGAGAAGACTGCAGACGCCCTGATCGCGCTCGCCGAGAAGACGCCACGGCACTTCCTCGCCCTGTCGTCCGGCCTCGCGAGCCTCGACACCCTCCCGGCCGGAGCGTTCCTCGACCTCAATGCGATGGATGCCACGGCCCGCCTCCGCGCGATCGAACAGACCGAATTCTTCGGCTTCGTTCGTGCGAACACCGTACTGACCCTCTACAACCTCCCGGAGGTCTGGCAAGCGCTCGGCTACGAGGGCGCATCCTTCGACAAGGGCGGCTATCTGCACCGCGGTTTCAACGACCTCGACTGGCTCCCCGAGCCGCGGATCGAGGAATACACCGGCGAACTGCGCTACGTCGAGATCGGCCCGCTCACCCGGCAGGTCGGTGCCGCGACCCCCGCGACCCCGGCTGCGGCATCCGCAGCCCCGGAATCCGCTTCGGGCAGGGACGAGGTGACGAAGTGACCGCCATCGACCACGACGAGGAGGCCGTCGTCATCATCGGGTCCGGAGCGGGAGGTGGCACCCTCGCCTACGAGCTCACTGCCCGGGGCATCCCGGTCGTCGTGCTCGAGGCAGGGCCCCACATCACCAATGCGGAATACGTCAACGACGAGTGGGCGGCGTTCTCGCAGATGGCCTGGCTCGACCCGCGCACGACGAGTGGCTCCTGGCGCATCGCCCGTGACTTCCCGAACCTGCCGGCGTGGATCGTCAAGGCCGTCGGCGGCAGCACCACGCACTGGTCCGGCGCCACGCCGCGCTTCCTCGCCCACGAATTCCAGGCCCGCAGCGCCTACGGCGGTATCGACGGCGCGAACCTGCTCGACTGGCCGATCACCCTCTCCGAACTCGCGCCGTACTACGACCGCGCCGAGATCGCGATGGGCTCCACGCACCGGCACGGTCGCGCCGCCCTGCCCGCCAACAACAACTACAAGGTGTTCGCCAACGGTGCCGCCCGGGTCGGCTACAACTTCTACGCGACCGGTCCGTACGCGACGAACGCCGAGCCGTACGACGGGCGCCCGGCATCCGTGCAGGACGGCTTCAACTTCCAGGGCGACAAGTCCGGCGCGAAGTGGAGCACCCTCGTGCGCGAGATTCCCCGTGCGGAGGCGACCGGCCACCTCGACCTGCGGCCGCTGAGCCAGGCCGTGCAGATCACGCACGACCGGACCGGGCGCGCCGATGCCGTGCTGTACCTCGATGCCGCCGGCGGCATGCACCGGCAGCGGGCACGCATCGTCTGTGTCGCCGGGAATTCGATCGAGACACCTCGACTGCTGCTGCTCAGCGCGAGCTCACTGTTCCCGGACGGACTCGCGAACTCCTCCGGCCAGGTCGGCCGCAACTACATGCGGCACACCACCGGCTCCGTCTACGCCCAGTTCCCCGACCCGGTGCACTCCTACCGCGGCGAGACCATGGCCGGGATCATCGCGGACGAGGCGCGCCACGACGAGCGCCGCGGCTTCGCGGGCGGCTACTACCTCGAGACCCTCTCCCTCGGGCCGGCGTTCCTCGCGGCCTTCGCGGACCCGGGTTCGTGGGGGCGCGACTTCACGTCGATCCTCGACGGCTACGCGCACACCGCGGGGCTCTGGATCGTCGGAGAGGACATGCCTCAGGAGACCAACCGGATCACCCTCAACGGCTCGGTCACGGATGCTGCCGGCCTGCCGGTCGCGAACGTGAACTTCGACGACCACCCGAACGACGTCGCCATGCGCGACCACGGCTACCGCCAGGCCGAACTGCTTTACGACGCGGTCGGGTCGATCTCGGCGCACCGCACCCCGCCGTATCCCTCGACCCACAACCTCGGCACGAGCCGGATGAGCGCACGACCGGAGGACGGCGTGGTGAACAAGTTCGGGCGTGCCCACGATGTGCCGAACCTGTTCGTGAGCGACGGGTCGGTCTTCACGACCGGCGCCGCGGCCAACCCGACGCTCACGATCGTGGCCCTCGCCATCCGGCAGGCCGACCATATCGCCGAACAGCTCGCCAACCGGTCCCTGTGACCGGGCTACCGGCTCCGGGATCCGGGACCACTCCGGCACCCGGACACCGTCCCGAACCATGCTCGACAAGGAGATGACGCACCCATGACCCACGACCAGATGATGAGAACCCCGTACGACCAGATCGGCGACGTGCCGACCTTCACCCTCGAATCGAACGATGTCGAGAACGGCCGGGAACTCGACCCGCCCCAGCGCAGCGGGATCTTCGGCGCCGGCGGCAGCGACACGTCCCCGGAACTGCACTGGAGCGGTTTCCCGGCGGGAACCCGAAGCTTCGCGGTCACGATGTACGACCCGCTCGCCCCGACGGCGAGCGGATTCTGGCACTGGGCCGTCGCCGACATCCCCGTTTCGACGACGAGCCTGCCGACCGGTGCGGGGGAGGAGGACAGCACCCTGCTCCCGCCCGGCGCCTGGCAGCTGACCAACGACGCGAGCCTCCGCCGGTACCTCGGTGCGGCCCCGCCGGCCGGCCACGGTCGGCACAACTACTACATCGCCGTGCACGCCCTCGACGTCGACACGATCGGGATCCCTGAGACGTCGACGCCCGCGTTCCTCACCTTCAACCTCGGCGCGCACACCCTCGCGCGCGCCGTGATCACGCCCTGGTGGGAGGCCCGCTGACCGTCGCGGAGCGGATGCTCAGCGC